>CALFCS010000101.1 GCA_937950565.1 uncultured Lachnospiraceae bacterium | reverse complement strand
TCCAACCGGTGGAGCCGGAGTTGCCTTTCCGGCAGGAATCTGCAATTTAATATAACCTTCTACTTTTTTTGCCATTCTAATTACCTCCTTGTGGTACTTCCGGGGCTTTTATGTCCCTCCCACTTTTTTCATTTACTTACTGCATACTACTTGTAGTAATTACATTTTTTTAACTTCTGCGAAACTAATTTCAACCGGCGTTTCGCGGCCGAACAGCTCAACATTAATTGTAAGACTCTGTTTCTGCAGGTTCATCGTCTGGATTACACCAACCGTATCTGCCCATGCTCCGGCAATAACCTGGACGGTATCGCCTTCTTTAAAGTCTACAACAATATTCTCCTGCTTGATTCCCAGCGGTGCCATTTCTGCCGGAGTAAGCGGAACCGGCTTAGAGCCCGGACCCACAAATCCTGTGACACCTCTTGTATTACGTACAACGTACCATGTATCGTCATTCATAATCATATGAATCAGCACGTAACCCGGGAACATCTTCTTCTGTGTCGCTTTCTGCACTCCGTTTTTAAGTTCTACAACATCCTGCATTGGGACACGGACTTCGAGAATCTGCTCCTCCAGATGTCTGTTCTCAATCGTCTTATCAATGTTGGCTTTTACTTTGTTTTCATACCCGGAATAGGTATGAACTACATACCATTTTGCGTCAGACATAAACTCACCTTTCCTGCTGTCAGTTTTATTAACCCAGGTTGACAAGAATATCGACTCCGTTCTGTACCAGGAAATCAACAATCGCAATGATTACTCCCAGCAGCACGGATACACAAACAACTGCCGTCGTTTGTTTTGCAAGTGTCATCTTGTCCGGCCAAATGATTCTCTTAAATTCACTGTTAAGACCTTTGAACCAGCTTTTTTTCTGAGTCTTTTCACTCATAACATTCACACTCCTTCTACGCGGCTATTTTGTTTCCTTGTGCAATGTGTGTGACTTACAGAACTTACAGTACTTCTTAGTCTCCATGCGCTCAGGATGAGATTTCTTATCCTTTGTCATGTTGTAGTTACGCTGTTTGCATTCTGTACATTCCAATGTGATTCTCGTACGCACAACTTCCACCTCGCTTCGTTTTATTAAAGTTCTTGGTTACCGGCAGTTTGCGAGACTGCCAAATTTTAGGCACAAAAAAAAGACCTACTTCCATTCGCTAGGATAGTGTAGCACACAAATTCCCAAAAAGCAAGCCTTTTTCCTTTATCATACAGATTTCCTGCACATTTTCTTCATTATCTTCTTCATTATGCCTGCAGCAATTTCTCTACGCTTACCAGCTTCACACTGAGCACAAATATCTCTGCTGCCACTTCAAGTTCCTCCACCGTCGGGAAAGATGGGGCAATTCTTATATTCGTATCCTTTGGATCCTTTCCATATGGATAAGTTGCACCTGCACTCGTCATAACAAGCCCCGCTTCCTTTGCTTTGGCAACAATTGCCTTTGCACATCCCTCCATGGAGTCAAAGGAAATAAAATATCCTCCCAGAGGCTTCGTCCAGCTTCCGATACCAAGACCGCCAAGCTCACGCTCCAGTACTTCCTGCACCTTTTCAAATTTCGGACGCAGAATATCCGCATGCTTACGCATATGATTATACATTCCCTGCATATCGTGGAAAAATCTGACATGGCGAAGCTGATTCAGTTTATCATGTCCAATCGTCTGGAACTGCATATAACGCTTCGCATCTTCCAGGTTTGCTTCAGATGCCGCAAGCGCTGCAATACCGGAACCTGGGAAGGATACCTTAGAAGTCGAAATAAACTTAAATACCATGTCCGGATTCCCGGCTTTCACACATTCATTTAAAAGCTCCAGAATAACGTCCCTCTTATCATCATAAAGATGATGGATGGAATAAGCATTATCCCAGAAAATACGGAAGTCCTTTGCCGCCGGTTTCAGATTTGCAAATCTTCTTACCGTCTCATTGGAGTAGGAAATTCCTGTTGGATTCGCATATTTCGGTACACACCAGATACCCTTCACAGATGCATCCTCAGAAACAAGCTTCTCTACCATATCCATATCCGGTCCTGTCTCAAGAAGCGGAACATTGATCATCTCGATTCCAAAAAATTCTGTAATTGCAAAATGTCTGTCATACCCCGGAACCGGACACAAAAATTTTACTTTTTTCAATTTTCCCCACGGTGTGCTCCCCATAATTCCATGTGTCATAGCACGGGAAACTGTATCAAACATAACATTCAGACTAGAGTTCCCATAAATGATAATATTTCTCTCCGGAACCTCTGACATATCAGCTAACAGCTTTCTTGCCTCTGAAATTCCGTCCAGCACCCCATAATTTCTGCAGTCTACTCCGTCAGAACTTACGAGATCGCAATCTCCGGTAAGTACATTCATCAATCCGTTACTTAAGTCAAGCTGTGCTTTCGACGGCTTGCCTCTTGACATATCCAGTTTCAGGCCCTTGCCTTTCACATCCTCGAATTTTTTTTCAAGTTTTCCTTTTAAGGACATTAATTCTTCTTTTGTAAGCTGACTGTATGGCTTCATTGGAAACCCCTCCTGTTATCTTTCTTCCTTATTTATAAATTCTGTAATCACATACCATATGCTATTCTATGAAAAAAATGAAAAAATTGCAAGCGAAACTTGCATTTTTTATCATTTTTATAACACTTTTTCTGGTTTTTTCGTTTTATTATGCAATTTTACATCCCAACAATGGCATAATCTCTCTTCAGCGCTCCTTTTTATTTCCTTTCCAAACACCTATCTTTCCCACTTACATATATTAATAACAAATAAGAAGAAAGGTTTTCTTATATGTATTTTCTTTTCGGTTTCTTTTTTATCCTGATTCTTTTCTGCATAGCATTCTGCCATTGGCGCAAAGCATGTATTATAAAAAAAGTCTGCTCCATGACCTGCTCCGAAAAATGTCATCTCCTGAATGAATTAATTCATCCTTTCGGATATCAATATCTTCTGAAGCAGGACCTGTTTTTTACAACTTTTGATGCGTGGCAGAGGAAATTTGGTTATGCCAATATCTATAACTGCACGGCTCCTTTTTTTCATATGGTTTTCGATAGTGAGCCAGTCTACTTTGATTACAACGGCCGCACCTGGCTGATTGAATTCTGGAAGGGGCAGTATGGTATCAACACTGGTGCAGAAATCGGAATCTACTGCGCAGACAGCCTGGTAGAACCCGGTCAGAGAAATCATACGCTTTTCCACACAGTCTCTGACAGCGACATTCCGGTTTTCTCTATGAACCTTAAATATAACACAAAGACTACATGTCAGGACGTCGGGAGCCTTTCCATGCCACACTGGTGGCTCGCCATTTTTAAAATGGGGCTTTTTTCTAATCCCAATAACCTCCTTGTAAACTTTTGCATCGAATTTCCCAGCTATGATATGATGCTCGCTTTTCGGGATGCACTTATTGAGAAAGGCTATGATCATTGTTCCCTGCAGACTTACGGCTGCCGCATTTGCTTTTCTTTCAGAAGCCCAAAAAGCCCTGTTCCCTGTGGAATCCTGACAAAACCGGTTCGTATCATTGCACAGCTTGGAAACCGCCTGCTTTGCAGCCTTTACCGCTTTGTCACCCGGGCATTCGACTGTACTCTTGACCGCCTGATTTACCTTTATTTTTATTTACCATTTCTGTTCGGGCATTGTCTTCATCTGCGCCGATGCAAAAAACGCACACCCAAAGGAGTCCATTTATGAGCGCATATTCCCGGCTTTCTCAAGCCTTTGTTTCTGCTCCGGTTCTGCCGCTTAACCCATCCTCCCGTTACGTTCTGTTTAGCGACTGCCACCGGGGCTGTGCAAATTCCAATGACAACTTTGACAAAAACCAGCACCTTTATTTTTCCGCTTTAAAATACTATTATCAGGATGCTTTTACCTATATCGAACTCGGTGACGGAGATGAACTATGGGAAAACAGAAAAATGGAGCAGATTATCGAAACACATAATCATGTGTTCTGGCTGCTTTCACAATTTTACAGGGAAAACCGCCTTTATCTGCTATATGGAAATCATGATATGGAAAAGAAGAAAAAAAATTATCCTGCCAGGCATTGTTCCTCCTATTTCTGTACGGACAGCCAGCAGATGCAATGCCTGTTTCCGGATATGAAATATTACAGCGGAATCATTCTTGAAGATGCCGACGGCCTGCGTCTATATCTGACGCACGGTCATCAGGCGGACTTACTGAATTCTGTATTCTGGAGGTTTTCTCGCTTTCTGGTAAGATATTTCTGGAAACCACTGGAATACATTGGTGTTCCGGACCCCACCAGCGCCGCTAAAAACAATCATCGGAAAACGCTGACTGAAAAACGCCTTTCCGATTGGGCAAAAAAAGAGCAACAAATACTAATTACCGGACACACACACCGCCCCAGACTGAGGAACGATAACTCTTTATATTTTAATGCCGGAAGCTGTGTCCACCCGCGCTGTATTACTTGCATCGAAATCAAGGATAAAATTCTCACATTATGTAAATGGGCTGTCAATACACGCCCTGACCACACCCTTTATGTTGCACGGGAGGTTCTTGCAGAATTCCCTCTCCTGCCCCAGACAAAGTTTTAGCCCGTTCGATTCTTTTTCCTCTCGAACGGGCTACGAATGAATTTCTTTTAATTTCATTGTCTACACCTTCTACTTTCTTAGATTATGAGTAATGGATTAAGTTTTCTTCGGTCCGTACCTCCTTGTTAAGATTTTTTCTTTTTTTATTTCTTCTTTTCTTTTGTTAGTTATACTATACACCATTATCTGATATCTGTCAACAAGAAATTTATAAATTTAATTATTTTTATTAATTTTCTAAATTTTCCGATAATTCATTCGTTTTAAAATTATTCCATAGAACAACTCATCTCATGCCATTTTTCTCCGCCCCAGGAAGAATCCGCCATACCGTCATCGCGAAATCCCATCTTTTTGTACATTGTCACTTTGGAATCCAGACAGGTCAACAGAACTTTTTTTCTTCCTTTCTCACGCTCCCTGTGAAGATAACGAAGCATAATTTCTCTTGCCAGCCCCTGCCCTCTATACTGCGGAAGGACATCCAGCCCTAACAGCATAACATTTCCGCCATCAGGATTATAAAGTCCGGCGTCTTCAAAAAACGCATCACGGAAGGAATCTTCATCGGTAGAAATTCCATTCAGGAACCCGGCAATTTTTCCGGTCTTTTTATCAACTGCAACAAGGAACAATTCCGGTGCTTTCTGGATTCGCTCTTTCATCATCTTTTCAGAACAGGCTTCATTTGGAGGAAAACATATTGTTTCAATTTCCACCGCCTGGTCTGCTTCCTCCTGACGAATATCCCTGAATTCAAATCTCTCACACAGCTCTTCCATCGAAATATCATATTTTTTCATGGTTTCCGGATTACGGTATTCGTGTTTTTCATAATACCCGATTAATTTTGCTCCTTCTCTTAAGGCTATCATATACACATCCTTATTCTGCTTCGCATTATGAAAAGTATAGACCATATTGTGCTCCGGGGACTTCGAAAACCAGGCCATCACCTGAAGAATCCTTTCCCTTGACTGCGCATTATGACAGTCCAGAAGATTCTGACCGATTAGTTTTTCCCCGCCCCATTTCGCATAATTTGCAATCGCAGCCGGATTCATATAAATAATCTCATGCTCAAGATTACAGATAACCACTGCGCTTCTGTCCTGGTCAATCACACTTTTATAAAATGATACAGCATTCTCAAATTCAGCCATTTTTCTATTCTCCTATTCCCTCTTTTTAAAAATCCAAAATTTCCCCGCAATATAATTTATTATAATTACCAGAATGTTAGAAAGGATTTTAATCATCAAATCAGGGGCTTTCACTACATCAACAAAGAACCACATCAGAAAAATATCCAATGCCCCCGAAAACAACCTGCAGCCAAAAAACCCTAATATTTCATTTACAATTCCGCCCAGAGTATTTGTTTTACTTTCAAAAACCCAGACACGGTTTGTTATGTACGCAAAAACAACAGATAAAAACCATGCCCATACAGAAGCCCCGATTACTTCTATATGAAATCCCCTTGTCGCCACAGCATATACCACGATATTTACCAGAGTTGTAAGACCTCCGAAAAAAATGTACAAGATGATCTCTTTATATTTCTTTATCAAATCCATAATCATAAATCTAAGCCTGATTCCTCTCCGCATTTTCCATCAGAAACTCTTCTAACTCCTTTTTCAGTTTTTCATACCGCAGTTTCTTCTCTTCTTTCGCAAAATGCACTTCCCGGAACTGCTCCGGATTCTGTTCATAAGACAGAACTTCATCTCCAAACTGCTCACTGGTCAGGTCAAACACACAGTCTCCGATAACATTATAACAGTGATAATTTCCACCTTCTCTCAGAATCCCATATACCTTTCCGCCAAAAATATCCTGTGCCAGAAAAGCAGTTATCGAACACTGCCCCAATGTCTTATTCTCTGCTGTCCAGTTATGCCGCATCCTTGGGGCACAGGTATCTGCACTCCATATTTCAGATAAAGCATCATATAAATCCCTCGGAGTTTCGATTCCTCTATATTCCTTGTTTACTGCCGGAACAAGCGCCTGCTCCCAGCCATAAAAATGATATTCCATTATTCTCCCCTTTCTTAAGCCTTGTGTCCGCCAATCCGCGAATTTCTCTCCTTCGCCGTTGCACCTTCTTCCAGATTCATTCCTTTCAGAATCGCATTCTTACCATATTTCTTCTTAATGTCAAGCACTGCTTTCTGCATCTTTTTCTCGCGCTCTAATCTGGCTTCCTCTTCTGCGCACTTCCTGTCTCTTTCTGCATAATCAGTAAATAAATCAAGCTGCTCGAAGCTCTCCTCCTTTTGCACAGAATCCTCTGGCACAACCCGTCCTGCCGCCATTGTAAGCCGCCGGATCAGCAGATTTTTATTCACAATCCTATCGTACAGTTCAATAACAGCCTTCGTAATCAGCGCTGCAGATGATGTCTGCCTGTCCAGATTTGCTGTTCCATGGGCATGCTTTGGAATTTTTCTTCCATAACGGTCTGTGGTAACCTCGCCCTTGTACTGTCTTCTTCTCTCCGAATCATCCAGGTTCTCTCTGTCATAGCCTACCGTCAGGATAATCTGATCCGTTACCAGTCCCTTATCTACCAGGTCAAGCGCCAACAGATCCGCCATTTCTTTTATCACAAGCCTCGCTTTGTCGAAACTATACGGACACGTAAGAACCTGACCGGAGCCAATACTTTTTGCTTCCGGCTGATAGGCTTTAATCTGTTCCATAGTACAAGGCTCATAACCCCAGGCATGGTCAATCAATAACTCTGCATTAATGCCAAACAATTTATAGAGAAGTTCTTCATTATAATATTCGCCTTGCCTGCCTATGGAACATCTGGCGACATCTCCCATTGTATAAATTCCGACTTCGCGGAGCCTCTTCGCATATCCTCTGCCTACCCGCCAGAAATCTGTGATCGGCCGGTGCGCCCACAGCAGTCTTCGGTAAGACATTTCATCCAGCTGTGCAATACGAACCCCGTTTTTATCGGGTTCCGTATGCTTCGCTACAATGTCCATTGCAATTTTACAAAGATACAGATTCGTTCCGATTCCTGCTGTCGCTGTAATCCCGGTCGTCTGCAAAACATCTTGTATAACCATCCCCGCAAATTCCTTTGGCGTCATCCGATAGGTGTTCAGGTATGCCGTAATATCCATAAACACCTCATCAATCGAATAAACATGGATATCTTCCGGTGCAACATATTTCAAATAAACCTCATAAATCTGTGTACTGCACTCCATATAGTGCGCCATCCTCGGAGGCGCTACAAGATAATCAATCGCTAATTCCGGATTGCGCTTAAGCTCCACAGCATCAGAGGAAGCGCCTTTTAAAATCTTCTCCGGCGCCTCCGCTCTCCGGACAGCGTTCGCCTCCTTCACCTTCTGTACAACCTCAAATAGTCTCGGTCTCCCCGGAATACCATAGGCTTTCAGAGAAGGAGATACTGCAAGACAGATTGTCTTTTCCGTCCGGCTCTTATCTGCCACCACAAGATTCGTCGTAAGCGGATCTAAGCCTCGCCCGACACACTCAACAGAAGCATAAAAAGACTTCAAATCGATTGCAATATATGTCCGGTTATCTGCCATCTGTCACACTCCTCCTATGATAATCAGCCTATTTTCATGATTCCTTACCTGTTACCGGATATAATAAACATAATCCTCTTTTCTTGGCGCTGCCTCCTTCAAAGGCGCTGCCGCATAACCTAAGATCAGATGTCCGATTCCCTCGTAATCGCCCTCAATGCCCAGGCTCTTTAATATTTCTTTTCCTTCTTCAGAGTTAAATTCCTCTTTTGCCCTGTGAATCCAGCAGCTGTCTACACCTACCGCAGCGGCGGCATTCATCAGATTACCCATTACCAGACTGCCGTCATAAATGTATGTAGGCATCGCCTTATTTGCCAGCACAATTAACAGCTCCGGCGCTCCATAGAACGGGTCAAATCCTTCTTTCTGTCCCATGATTTTTGCATTCATAGCAGAAAGCTTGTCCCTGAGTTCCTTATTCGTTACTGCAAGAATAATCGGAGACTGCTTTCCCATACCGGTTGCAGCATAAGTCCCTGCTTTAATAATTTCCTGTAGCTTCTCCTCTTCAATCAGCTCCGGCTTATAAGCCCGGCAGCTCCTTCTCGTCTCTAATACCTGTAATGTTTCAGTCATGTTACTTACCTCCTGATAAAAATTTTCTGTTTTCATTACTTTTTCTGTATCTCTTCTTTATTATAATCCAATGATGGTAAATAATACAACCTTCTTTCTGTACAGATATGGGAAGGCTTTTATCTATATTTCCATTGTGTACTATTAAAAATTTGAAAATCTTATGAAATATTTTCCATTACTTACGGCCTCCTCTGTGTCGTCTGCGGTAATCTTCATGAATCTCATCAGCCCAGTCATCACATTCATCAAAAGCCATCGCTGCTGTAGGCGCGGCACATGCTCTGACTCTGGATACGGCTTTTGAAAGGACTTCGTAATTCAACTGTGTCCCTTCACTGTCGCACTCATAATTGACCGCTCTGTCTGCCTGAACCCCAAATCTTCCTGCCACTGAAATCGCGTCCATATTTGCACCCAGGAACAAAAACTCCCAGCCATATTGACTTCTCTGCTTCTCCACCATAGTTTTTACCTTTTCATAAGTATACCGTCGACTGGCATTTTCCATTCCATCTGTTGTAATGATAAAGATTGTTTTCTCCGGGCGGTCCTCTTCCCTGGCATATTTGTGAACATTTCCGATATGATGAATGGCTCCGCCAAGTGCATCCAGAAGAGCCGTACATCCGCGAACATAATACTGTTTATCATTCATTGGTTCGATTCGATTCAACGGAATCCTATCGTATAAAACCTCAGTTACATCATCAAATAATACCGTCGAAATAACCGCCTCACCCGCCTCCTTTTTCTGCTTATGAATCAAGGAGTTAAATCCTCCAATGGTATCTGCTTCCAGTCCGCTCATACTTCCACTTCTGTCTAAAATAAATACTAATTCTGTTAATCCTTTTTTCATGTCGTGCACCCTCCATCTAATTAATTTTGATTGTTTTCTGTCTCTGGAGTTATCATACAATATAAGGGGAAAAATAAGGTCGCCCGACGGGCGACCCTGAAAATCTTACGCAATTTACCGCATATTCGGCAATATATCAATCTTTATTTGATATATTGCCGAATATGTTTCCGAAACAAAACACATATAAAACAACATTGAATTCTATGAAATGATGCAAGGAAGTCCGTGTTCTTCCAGCTGGATATCCAGCTCAATCATGTCATATATTTCATTCTCAATAAAATAAGAAAATATAATATCTGTCTTATCACAAGGCGACAATGCATAGCCTGCTCTCGCCAGCAGATCTTTGGATTCATCCAGGTTAAGTTTCGCTCCTACGCAAAGACAAAGGGCGGTGAGCTTCTTCGGATGATAATCCGCATTGTTCTTGATTTTTGAAAAAATTTTCTTATCTACAATCGCCCGCTTATAGACTTCCGCATTCTCCATCTTTTTATCCTGAATCAAATACATCAGATACTGCGAAAATGTATCCGAAATATGTCCCATCCTCTCTTCCAGTCTGCTCTCATGCATTTCTTCAAAATCAAGGTATGTGGCAGCCTTCGGCGCTGCTTCAACCGGAGGAAGCGCACTTGTAACAAAATCTGCTCTTTCATTTCGACGTCCTCTGCGCCTTTTCGCCATCCCTTCACCAGGAAGATAAGCAGCAGAATCAAAATAATTATCATAATACTCTTCTTTCAGTTTCTCCGCAACATAGTTATGATCAATATAAGCTTCCAGATCAGGATAAATCTTTCCGCCAAGCATTGTTGACTTCTTGCCAAAAACAACCAAATAAATCAGCATCTCATTTTTCAGAAGAAAGGCGTTAATCTCATCTACAGCGATACGCATTCCTTCTTCCTTTGGATAGCCAAAACCGCCGGTAGAGATCAATGGAAATGCAATAGACTTTATTTTATTTTCTTTTGCAATCTGCAGACTCTTCCTGTAGCAGGAGCGGAGCTTTTCTTCCTCACCACAATTTCCACCCAGATAAAGCGGGCTCACTGCATGAATGATATACTTTGCCCGCAGATTAAATCCCGGAGTAATAAAAACTTCTCCTTCCGGCACAAAACCTATCTTTTCTATTCTATATTTTAGAAGCTTCTTATGCCCTGCCGCCTTGTACACAGCGCTATCACATCCGGTGCCAACTGTAGGATAGTCATTCGCTGTATTCACAATTGCTTCTGTATTCATTTTTGTAATATCATTACGGACAATCTTGAATGGCATCTCATCACTTCCCCATTACTTGTTAATCATCATTTTTACTCTCGCGGGCTTATGCATGATTGAACACTCTGCAAAATGCATCATAATTTTCTGTCTCATAACCTCTGCAGAATACCGCATACTCAATCGTATCAAAATAATCCCAATACTTAATCGTCAATTCCTTAAATACTTCTGCCACAAGCTCTGGTGGATTTCTAAATGCTCCACAGCCAAATGCTCCCAAGATTAAAACTTCTGCGCCATTTGTTACCGCAATCTGGAAAACTCTCTCGATTCTGAACTTAAGCAGTTCTCTCAACTTTTCTTTCGTAAGTCCGACTGCTGCTTTGCCACCTTCCGGATTATATAGATTTTCCGGTTTACTTCTGAGATTTGGAGCCGCACAAGTTAAAACATCGACCTTATACCAGTCCGCCTCACACATTCGCTCCGGCACACTTACATCAGTTCTTACTACATACACATCCGGTGTATAAATACAATCATCATTGTATAATGCATGATTCAGTTTTCTGTGAGGATTATAAAACTCATCCCAAAATTTCCGAATATTCAGGCAAGGATACAAAGTACTACATCTGCAGAGACACTCCTCCTGAGCAGATGCCCCATGCTTAACCCCACCGCCAGGATTCACTGAAGATGCAAAATTAAGCACACAAACCTTCCTGCCGGATCTGGCATATTTAGATGCCGCTTCAAAAGATCTGTTTTTGCTGATCACTATCTCTGCCGGCGTATCTTTTTTACTGCCACATGTAAAATCATATTCTTCTTTCTGCAGATAAATTTTCTGATTATCAATAGAATCCCTGACCGCTTGCAGTAATTTAGGACTCTCCTGTATCAGCTTCATCGTATCTTCAAATACCTCTACATTTTTTCCTCTTCTATCAAACATATCTGTCACCCTTCTTTTACACGCCAATCATCCAATCTATAACACAAGAAATTTGTATTTTTCCACACTGTAAAGCGGCACGAACGGAACCATAATCGGCACGCTCTTCACATAAGCCTGATATTCCGGATCGCTGCCATAGTTTTTATTCTGCCGGATTTCCAGCCTTCTTGCGCCGCTGAACATCACATAGATGATTCCGACATAGCCGATAATCGCCACAATCCACTGCCCCGCAGAGCAGAAAGAAGAGACGCCACTTACAAATACTCCTGTCCAGATGATCATTTCACCAAGATAGTTCGGGCACCGCACAAAACGGAATAACCCTTTATCACAAAACCTCCTCGGATTAATCTTCTTCTGCTGGTTCTTGCTGATGTCCGCCGCCGATTCCAGAATCAGGCCGCAAACCATCAGAACAACACCAATCATACAGGCCGGATCCATATGTATATCCGCATTTTCGATTCTGTAAAAGACCGGTGATACCATCACCACGTAAAGCAGACCGCAGAAAATCCACATCATGACCTTCACAAAGAACTTCATAGACGAGCCATCTTTAATCTCTGTCTTCATATGCTTCTTGTAGCTTGCACTCTTGATCTCGCGAATCAGAAGATAGCCGCTAAGTCTGCAGCCGTAAAAAACCAGCAGGATGCAAAGTAGCACAACCAGCGCATTCAAGCGGTCCCGAAACATCCACAGCATAGCAATTCCCTGCCCTGAAACTGCCGCCCCATAGCCAATCGATATAAAATATACATATTTATAAAATCCAACTGCACAGCATAGTAACGCCACTCCAAATAAAATCCAAAAACAAATAGAAAATGTCATATCAAACTCCTCCTTCTTTACCATATAATTTCACAAATCTGTTTCATCGGTATAACAGTTTTATCCGCCATAATAACGGTGTGTTCACACTCGTCTATTTTCTGCACGACCCCCGAATGAGTAACACAGGCTCCTCCGGATTTACTTTCGTCCGGCACAAAGAAAGTTATCGTAACCACCTGCTCCGTTCCGGCATTTTCCATAATTAGGTTCAGTTTTTCATTAAGTCTTGCCACCGTATCCTCACTGAGCTCCGGTTTCTCATCTGTCAGACGGGCCGTTTCTTCAATGGCGGCATCATGTCCGGTGAGAGCGGCGAAAGGAGCAAACTGCGCCGCACGGTCGTAAAGGGACATCCGGGGATGCCTCGCAGAAGTTGGATGAGGAAGATTTATAATGTCATCATATGTGTGATTATTTTTATTATCTACCATTGAAACTTCTCCTTACCGCATTTTCTTTTTTTCTATTTTATCATATTTCCGCACTTTTTTACTCAGAATTTGCGATTATTTACATACTCAGCTGTTTCTTTAACCAGCCATATCCTGTATTGGTTCAACTACATGTATCTGTTCTGACTCATTGGTGGCAATCTGTGTTTTCATAACACTGCTTTCTTCTTTCACATTCATAATATCTTCAATTTCTGCAAGGTTACCCTCACAAGTCTCTGCCAATGCCTCACAATCTATGTAATCCGTTAATGCATACAGACAATCAAGTTCCTGTGATTTTGCCTTTCTTTCAAGTCGCAGATCTTTAAGTTTTTTAAATACCTTATACCCCTGTGCCACATTGCAATTAGCATCTTCCGTCCCTTGCAAAATATTTTCAATCTCCTGGTCAATCTCATTAATCGTAATCTGGAGATTGGTAATATACTGACCGGCATTACGGTAAAATTCCGCCTGCTGCCTTGCAAACGAAAGCCAGTCATTCTCTTTTCCATCATATGGAGTATAATTTCTTTCCTCTGTCATAATATCCTCACCGCCCTCATTCTTAACTGTTCGTATTGTTCTGTATTGCATTTTTCTATTTTCAAATACTGCACCAGCCTCATCCAAATCCGCTCTTTCTCTGCGCCTTTCCTTCATAGTGCAGTTTTCAAATAACTCATCATATTTTCTTGGCTTATATTTTCTCGTCTCAAGACCTCTCATGCTTTTTAGCGCCTGCTTCGCTTTCGCCACATTTGCACTCGTGCCAAGATGACTCTGAAAATACTCTATTCGCATTAGTTCATCCTTGATATCTCTGCGGTTCTCACGGCATATCCTCAATAGCTCTACCAAGTCAACCGCTTCTTCATCATCTGTTTCGCACAGTTCAATATAATGCAGAATATCGCAGATTTTCTGCTCTATATCAGAGTGCTTCTTTGCCAGCTCATCTCTGTAATCTTTAATTCCCGATGCCACATAAGTAAAATGAGTCAGATACTCCGCCCAATCCATCTCTGACAAATCATAAGAAGAAACATTTTTCTCAACAGGATCTCGAATTTCATCATAGGTAAGTTCTTTTACCGGTGATATATACTCCTGTGCTTTATCCTGCTCTTTAACAACATCCGCCTCTATCTCCGGCGCATATTCTTTCAACGTTTCGCAAGACATTTTTCTCTCCCCCTCCTCTTCTATCGGTATCATGCAATAAAAAGAAGCCTTCCTGCCAACAGATATCCTACTGTTAGCCTGCGCAAATGTAAACACAGTCGCTTCCTCTTCATTTGTTGCTGCTACCAGTTGGTCTTCCTTATTTACTCTGTAATAGTTGTTGCTATAATCCATAATGTAATAAAGTGAATCCGCACCCATCGCTGCCTCCTTATCTTAAAACTCCATCAACCGTCCCTCCATTCTGATATTTCTTTAACATAAATTCTATACAAAAAGAAGAACCAGAAAGAGGCTGTCCCTTATCTGATTCTCATTATAAAAACCTTGGTGTCCGATAAACACGCCTCGCAACACGAACTTGCGTTCTGTGCAATCGTAAGAAAACTCCCTCCAAATGTGTTCTCTTACTGCGTCTTCATCTTTACATCAATCACGATGACGGCATCCATCGGAACCTCCAGCACTGCTGCCAGCACAACCAGATTATCAATCGTAGGCATAGCAGTCCCATGCTGCCATTTGTAAATAGCCTGAGGAGTTGCAAATCCGAAGATATTCTGCAAATCCCTAACTGTCAGACCTGCTGCCTCTCTCAGTCTTAAAATATTTCTTCCGGTAGCTACCATATCGATGGTAGGCATAGTAAACATTTCTTCCTCCTTTTCTGCTTCTGCAGAAGAAGGAAAAATGCCCCGCCCCTTAATCAGAAGCCTTAAAATTGTATATAGGTTTCATCACATCAATGACGTCTACAGATTCCCGGATTACATCTATGATGTCCTCCAGCCTCTTGTAAGCCATCGGTGCCTCGTCCAATGTATTTTCATTGATTGAAGTGGTATAAATGCCCTTCATAGTTTCTCTGTATTCATCCATGCTAAGATTTGCCTTCGCTTTTGTTCTGGACATCAGTCTTCCTGCCCCATGCGGTGCAGAATAATTCCATTCCGGATTTCCCTTGCCAACTGCAAGTACACTTCCATCTCTCATATTAATCGGAATCAGCACCTTCTCACCCTTATGAGCCGCTATTGCACCCTTCCTTAAAATCATTTCATCTGTATCAATATAATTATGAATCGTGTGAAATGCCTCGCCAGAGGTATATCCTGTCCTCTCCAGGATAATCTCAGCCATCTTCTCTCTGCTTCGTCTTGCAAATGCCTGACAAATCACAACGTCATGAAGATAATCCTCCAGATATTTACCGGATAAATAACACAAATCTTCCGGCATGCTTGCCTCAGATTCATATACCTGCCAGTGGAGCTGTTTTAATGCCTCTTGTATTTCGCGCTTACGTCCCTGCTCCTTGTAAGTTCTAATAATTTCATCACGTTTTTCCAGATAATCTCCGTAACCTCTATCCAGATTGATTGCCAGTTTCTGATAAAGCTCTGCAACCTGCTTACCCAGATTTCTGGATCCCGAATGAATGATAAGATATTTTGTACCGTCTGCAGCTTCATCAATTTCTATAAAATGATTGCCACCGCCTAATGTACCAAGTGATCTCTCCAATCTCTTCGTATCCTTAAGTTCCCTATAACAAGCAAGCTCTGTCAGATCAAATCTCTCCTGTCTTCCTTCCCATACGTTCATTCCGGACGGAATAAAATGAGCCGCCTCATCGACTTTTGCAAAATCAATATCTACCTTGCCAAGATTAACAGTGTACATGCCACATCCGATATCGACTCCCACCACATTTGGAACAGCTTTATCAGTAATTGTCATTGTCGTTCCAATGGTACAGCCTTTACCGGAATGCACATCCGGCATGATACGTATCCTGGAACCTTCCGTCATAGGATAATCACACATACGTCTGATCTGCTCTATCGCTTCATCCTCTACTACCCTTGCGTAGCAGATGGCTGTATTTACTTTTCCCTTGATCTCAATCATATCCATGTTTTTCCCTTCTTTCTTCGTATATTGGACAACACACGAGGTGGGACTCCAACTCCTAACCGCCAAATATTCATGCAAGCATGACACCTGGCTCGTCACCTGCGCAAAAAACCGCTTACCATGTGCATTCACACAAGATAAGCGGTTCAAAAATCTATGTATCCGGTTGTCTGTTCCTATCTCTTATGATAGGTCTACATCCCTCACCACAGTATTCTCTTCAAGCTCATTCTTATCTGAACACACAGAGACACAGCCCCACTCTTCTTTATGTTCGAGCGGTGCATTTTTTATACTTTCCAGATATAAATAACTTGAACGAATAGCTGTAAACATCCTTTTTCCTTTCCCAGATCCATGTCATTCAGATCCGCTTTTCTTATTTCTGTATCGTATTCTATCACAAAAATCTTTAGCTGTCATTATACTTGTGGTATAAAGATTGCGATTTTATATTCTTACAGAGGAAATCATTATCAATTAATCCATCTTCGTAATTACTTATTACAGTTTCAATGGCTCTGTTTGAAATCCCAACAGACTTCGTCTTCTTGTTCATTCAGCATCACCTTTCTCAAAAGAAGTTGTTGCTTAGAGGCCATCATCATTTCAAACATATGATTAACGCCTTCATTTTCTTCTTTAGACATACTAGAACTTCGGAAAGCGGTATATATCATTGGCTCATTTTCCACATACAAATCAGGAATATCAAATTCTAAAACCTCAACTAGCTTTTCTAACTGCTGAATTGATGGCATATATTCGCCATTCTCCAATCTTCCAATCATCTGTCTATTCATTCCCATCTCGGCACTTAACTGTTCCTGCGTTAAATCTTTAAGCTTTCTCAGTTGTCTTACAATTTCAATCAGAGATAAACGTTTCATAATACCCTCTCAGTTCAAACATATAGCATTTTTTTAATCCCCCATCTTCCATTTCGCAATTTTACACAAAAAGCCTACAGCACAGCCATGAGGATTACTTCACGCCAACCAGTTTAGCACGAAACCTTTCTCATGGATTTCAGCATATTTCTATGCCTATAGAAAAGTTTATTCGTTACATACAACAGGTGAACTACCCATTGTCAAGAGCCTGTGTCACTAGCATTTTCTCTGCCATTTTTACTTATCCTCCTTATTCCTTCAATAGATATTCATTATTCAAAACCTTTGCAGACAGCGGTCCTTCAATTATTCTCGAATACACCGGTTCTACAGGTCTGATCACAATTCCTTCCTTGTTCATTCCCGATGGATATTTCCCCTTGGCTCTTTCAAGCAGAGCTTCAATACTGTCATATTCAAACGAATTTTTTTCTTCCTCAATCGGAACCATATTAAGCTGCAATAATTCGCATAGTTCCTTCATTTTCTGAAGAGACAGTCTCCTGTGAGTATCCAGATCAATCATGGTAAATACATACCACTCTGGTTTAACCAGTTTAAGCCTGTTCTTCTGAATTCCTGCACCACAGAACTCTCCTTGAATGGCGATATCCGGCAGCTTACTTTCTGCGATACGCTCTGGAATACCATGTTCATGCGCATACTTCCACATAGCGCATTTATCATCATCCGCATACTCATAATTTCTGCCACAAATACCAAAATACCCATCACGCCAATACATAGTAACGCTGATTCCATCCATCTTTGTGCTTATGTAATATGCCGGAACCTGCCTGAACTCCTCTATCAGTTCCGGAAAGGATTGAACTCTTAGTTCATCTGTCTTCGGAATACCATCCGGGAAGTCTCCAATTACAGTGCCACTGTTGGTAACTCTTTCTGCAATCTCCCATTTTCTGATCCCGAGAAGTTCAGTCACATCATCACCAAGCTGATACTCACCCTCCGGTAAAATTGACAGTGGCTGCACCAGTCCCTGTGAAATCTGCCCTCTGAATTTCTGAGTCTTCAATCGAAACCCTTCACCAAGCAACTCGCTGTTTTTGAAGCAGCTGCTCCTTAAAAATTCAAAGCGTTCATCTACTGGCAGGAAAGAATCCACCTCCATATATATGCAATGATCTCCCACCTGAAATTGTCCCTTACTTGCCACACACTGCCATCCCAGAACATGTACACACTCTATCCTGTCTGCTCCTTCAATCGGAGTTATATGATGCACATACTGCACCGATGCTAATTTTCTTTTCGACATTTCAAAACACCTGTATTTCAATTGATTTTATACCAATCAAAAATCCTCTCATAAATGATTCTTATGGGACCATTTTACAAGAGGATTCCTGCTTTGTCATTGTACCAGTAGTATAATAAAATTCCTTTCCCTTCCTATTCTTCACCTCTTATCCTGCCTGCTTTATCTGTAGGAATTTTTCATAATATAAAGTCACTCTCCGGTACAATGCATCCTCACCTGTTGTGTACCCGTACTTTCTATTTCCCTTTAAAAATGCATCCACAGGCAGATGAAACAATTCACTCAGCGCATAGAGATTATCTACCGTTGGCAGACTTCTTCCATCAAACCAATGATATATGCTTTGGGGAGTGCTAAGTTTCAGAAACTCCTGGATATCCTTTACCTTCATTCCGCTAAGCTGCATAATTCTCTTAATATTTTGACCGGTTCTATACATATCAATCACAGGATACTTCTCTCTCATAAACAACCTACTCCTTCATATATAAAAAAATTAAGACCCATTCTTCGTTTTCTCTGCGTCAGTCAGTCTTCTGCTGTTCCACCAGACGCTTCCTTATAATCTTATTAGTTATTCTACAAAATGTCATTGTACTTGTAATATAAAACACCTCTCCCATCCCCAATAAAAGCAATTTGGAGGTGGATTATAAAATGACGGTTCAACTGAGGTATCGTTAAGATTTTTGAAAATGAAGATATCATACAAGAAATCGCTGAACTTTTATGTATAATATTATAATACAAGGAGGTGTTATTGTGCAAAAAGAAATACGAACAGTCTGCTATGATGAAGATTTGCACCTTGAAGCATATCGTTTTGAAGGAACCCGGCAGTCATTTCCCAATCATTTTCACGACTATTATGTAATTGGTTTTATAGAAGCCGGAACACGCTCCCTATCTTGTAGAAACAAAGAATATACAATAGGTCAAGGCAATATTCTCTTATTTAATCCAAATGACAATCACAGTTGTGTTCAGTGTGATGGAGGAACGCTTGATTACAGAGGATTTAATATTTCAAAAGAAACGATGTCCTCATTAGTAGAGGAAATCACAGGTAACAAAACATTGCCTGGATTTTCGGAAAATGTAATTAAAAACGAAGAATTAAATGGCTATCTTTATTCGTTGCACCAAGTAATTATGAATGGCTCTAAGGAATTTGAAAAAGAAGAAATGCTGTTGCTTCTTATTTCATTACTTATCAAGCAGTACGGACAGCCTTTTTTAAGCTGTATTCCCAAATGCGACGAAGAAATAGAGCGCACCTGTATATTTATGTCGGAGCATTTTGCGGAACACATTACACTGGAAGAACTATGCAAATGCAGCGGTCTTAGTAAATCAACTTTGCTTCGCGCGTTTACTAGATCAAAAGGGGTTACACCATATAGGTATCTTCAAGCTGTTCGGATCGGAAAAGCAAAAGAATTGCTGGAGCAAGGTGTTACGCCGGTTGATGCCGCTATGCAGACGGGATTTTCAGACCAGGGCCACTTTTCGAACTTTTTTAATATGTTTATAGGATTATCGCCTGCCGCTTACAGACGAATTTTTAGGGAAGGCAGAAAAAACAATGAATAAGACTACTATGGGGCATATAGCTGCCCTGATTACAATTGTGATATGGGGAACAACTTTTATATCCACTAAAATACTGCTTGCAGACTTTTCACCAATAGAAATACTTTTTTTCAGATTTTTACTTGGGCTGCTTGTACTGATAATCATTTACCCCAAACGCTTAAAACTAAGCGACAGAAAGCAAGAAATTACTTTCGTTGCGGCGGGACTATGTGGTATATGCTTATATTATCTGCTTGAAAATATAGCATTGACCTATACAATGGCTTCTAATGTCGGCGTTATTATTTCCATTGCTCCATTTTTCACAGCTGTTTTATCACATATTTTTATGAAAACAGAAGAAAGACTAAAAGCACAGTTTTTTGTTGGTTTCTTTGTCGCTATGGTAGGAATATGCCTGATAAGTTTTAACGGCAGGGAGTTAAAATTAAATCCTATCGGGGACATTTTGGCAATCATTGCAGCGCTGGTATGGTCGATTTACTCATTGCTTACAAGGAAAATCAGCAGCTATGGGTATAACACCATTCAAACTACAAGGAGAATATTTACATACGGAATTATTTTTATGATTCCATTCCTTTTTGTGTTTGATTTTAACTTGGATGCCGGGAAATTCATAAAGCCGGAATATGCCCTGAATCTTATTTACCTTGGTATAGGTGCATCAGCTCTTTGCTTTGTTACTTGGAATTATGCTGTCAAAATACTTGGTGCAGTTAAGACGAGTGTGTATATCTATATAGTGCCTGCCATTACTGTTGCAACATCGGTCATTGTACTGAAAGAGAAAATTACATCGGTATCCGCAATAGGAGCGATACTTACTCTGATAGGCCTGTTTCTTTCGGAAAGCAGATGGAAGCTTAGGAAAAGAAAATAAGAAGCTGAATGTAGAGAATGAAGAAGGTATAAACGTTGTTAACGGTGCTAATCTTGATTTTTTTACCAAATGCGCTAAAATATACAATGTAATCAAATGAAGAAGGTGAATTTTTTGAAACAAATTGTTAGAAACTACGCATTGTTCCTGATTGGACTTTTTATTGCCTCAATGGGTGTGGCGCTGTCCACAAAGGCAGGTCTGGGAACTTCCCCGGTTGCATCCGTTCCATATTCCATATCTCTGATTAATCACACACTGACCTTTGGATGGTGGCTGAACCTATGGAGTGTGATTCAAATTGTTGTTCAAATCGCACTGCTTCGCAAGAAATTCACTGGAAAACGTTATGAGAATATCAAAATTTTCTTTGATGTGCTGTATATTGTAGCGGCGGCTATCATCAGTTTTCTCTTTCTTGGAAAGCTGGAAGGGGTTCGCGAAGGCAGTATCATTGCAGCTCTGCTAGTTGGTAATATTATCAAAATCTACAATTGTTTGTTTGAGAAGCTGACAAAAAAGGCTTCGTAAAACGCACAATAACATCACAAAAGCATCGTTTTATTTTGCAGGGAAATTAAAATGATTTATTTTTCAATTGATGTAAATTTGATTTTACGAGAATGTAAAAGGATTTTGATATAATTTTTATCCGATGTAAATGCTGTTTTCGTTTTCCCAATTGGGGGTATATGTTAATTGGTATTATTGTTGCAGCATGCGGCATTGGTATTGGTTCTTTTTGGAACAGAAAAACAAAAAGAAATCCGTCAGTTTTCAACAATGACGTAAGATATTCTTCAATTGGTTTCTTGACTGAAGGAAAGTGATAGTATGAGTATCGAATGTATTTAGGATGCAAAGCTAGATGACACCGGATTTAATTACACAATGTCTCTGATATAGGGAAAATACAAGATGTTTATTCTCTACACATTGGCATGGTTTGGCGTTGTCCGTTTTAACGAGATGAAAAAGTTTATTGGCAGTATTTCCTATAAAACTCTTAGTTCTACACTGAAAGAGTTGGAAGCAGATGAACTGGTACACCGGGAAGAGTATCCGCAGATTCCGCCAAAAGTAGAATATAGCTTAACACAACGCGGCAAGTCCTTGATTCCGATTCTGGATCAAATGTGCACTTGGGGAGAAGAGCATAGAAACAACTGAATACATCAAGGTCATATGTAGTTCCATTTAATATTTCAGAATAGTTCATCTGGCATCCCTTCCTTCCCGGTCTTACATCTCCTTCTCTGCTATAGCTGATTATATTTTACTGAGTTTCCCTTCGCTTTCTCTACCGGATACTTCGCTTCATTTTGAGACATTTTCATATTGATAATCTCATCAGCATCAAGTCCAAGCTTATCCAAAAGATTCTGGCTATAAACAAGGACGTCTGCCAATTCTTCCTTTATATGCTGAAGGTCATATTTGTCATCTGACCACTGAAAACATTCCAGGAGCTCTGCAGCTTCTATTACAATTGATTTTGCAAGATTAGCTGGAGAATGAAACTGATCCCACTCCCTGTCTTCTGAAAATTTTCTAATTCTATCCACTGTTTCCTGTTTCATTTCTTGATACGCTCCAATCTGCTTGCTAAATAATTTTTCATGCCTACATCTGTACAATATATGTAGCAGCCTTTCATACCTCTTGTCATAAGAGTCCTATAAGTGTTCTTAATAATTTCATCCGCTCTGTTCTTTGCTTCTTCTGGTGATTCCTTATAGAGCTTTTTAATCCCCTTCAAAGACTGATCTGTCCTGGCGCGTTTTGTAAAATCGGTTATAACATGTCCGTTTTCATACCGGATATCATCGCCTATTATTACACCAACGTAGTCAAATTCAAGTCCTTGCGAAGTATGAATGCATCCTACTTCGTTTATAGAGGTATCGCTGACTGCAAATGGCTCTCCACTGCCAAGATTCCAACTCATCTCAAAGTCATCAATTTTGATATCATGGCAGTTCGTGTCATTTTGCCCAGCCTTAATCCATTCCCAACAATAACCGGCAAGTACACGAGCTCTATTCGAAATCTTGTTTCTCTCTATAACAAGCTCTCTCATCTCATTTGGCGAATCACAAATTCTGATATCATAATCAACACCTTCCAAATCATAATTTGCTGTATCTCTGATATCTAAAACGTCATCAAGCCATGCCAAATATCCGTCAGAACCATTGCACCTAAATTGTGATTGAAGCTCAAGATAATGAATTTCTGCTCCTTCTTCTTTTGCCCACTTCTCTATTTCAGCAACAGAACCTATATCATCCATTGTTACTCTCTGACTTTCATCAATAAAGAAAACACTGCAGAATGTTGCATGAATGATTTCTTTTATCTGGTTCTCACCCAGATTATGAAACATGCCGGATTTTTCATTCAATCTATGTGCTTCATCTACTAGAAGAGTATGTGCCACATTATTTCCAGCTTCAGTATAAGTTCCGGATCCCTTGAACATATTATCAACGCTGCTTTTCTTCATCTGACCCTTTAATTTCTTTAAGTACACCTGACGTGGTGCACTATTTTTTGATACATACTGCACCATTTGATCTCTCTGGGTAAGTTCTGCTAAAAGATTTACAGCTATAACTGTCTTACCCGTTCCTGGCCCACCTTGAACAATAATTGTTCTCTTTTTAAAATCCTTTTGGGATTTCAACGAAAGACGTAATATTTCTTCATATGCAACCTTCTGCTCATCAATCATCACAAACTCTCTATTACCCTTAAGCATAGAGCCGATTGCATTCTGTAAACTTTTTGAAGGTCTTATTTTACCGTGGTCTACCAGATAAAGAACTTCTTTACTGTCACCTTTTCTAATTGACTTCTTTATAAAGTCACGCAATTTAGGAAGTTGCCCTTTTGTATATGCAGGAGCTTCCCTTATATATTCTTCATATTGTTTTGCATCAATAGGATCATTTTCATGCCGGATATAATTATGTAGACATGCACATGGTGACAGCTTCACTCGTCTATCCTGAACACTGGCATTATAATCCCTTATCAGCTGAGCATATGACCATGCCTGATAGGATGGATGAACCACTCTTCGGTTTGCTCCACCTGTAAAAGTATCCACCAAAGCATCGGTACCTGAAACCTCAGACAAAGTCTCCCACTGTTTCAACTCAACAATAACCATTTCTGGATTCCCATCAACCCCATATCCAGAAATCATGAAATCAACTCTTTTAGATGTCTGGGGAATATTAAATTCTATAGCTACTCCTGCATCAGTTGGAATTTCGTCATCATTTAGCACTTTATACATATAATTAAGAGAATTCTCCCAAGAACGAAATTCTGCTTTTGGAGTATGCCTTCCAAGCTTTGAAAGAATATTTTCTTCAATCTCAATTGCAATTGAATCATTCTCACAACTGGATAAAAAGTCTGTTTTCAATCCATCATATACAATCATCTTTTCATCTTCTTTCCATTATTTATCATCTAGTAGGAATTCTATAACATCATCCAAGATAAAAATATCAACAATGTTATAAATAATATATCATTCATCGTCATTATTTTCAATTTCACAATTTTATACAGTTCTGCAATTTTCTATAAACATTTTGAGCCGGCAATCACCATAAAAGGGACAGAAGGCAGTAGAAAAATTCACTTTCCTTTGGTATAATTTGAAGTGTCCGAAAGACAAATCGAGATCTGAGGAGAATACAATGAAAGAAACATTAGAATTTAATCATAAAAAGCAATGCGGTTTATGGCTGATCCTTATTGGAATTGTACTGATTATAGCTGTTATTTTTGGTGAATAGCTAAGTTGATATGTGAAGCATATTTGTTATTTGTTTCTAAACCATCAAAATTCGTTCCTGCACCATGAGGCGGAACGAATTTTGAAACACCAGTAAGAGAATGACAAAGTAGAATTTGAGGTATTGAACAGATGAGAAAAGTCACTTTATTTATTGCTATGAGTCTTGACGGATACATTGCAGATAGCAATGGGGGAGTTGGATGGTTAAATGGATATGGCTCTGATAGTGAAAATCTTGATGTGTATTCCGAATTTGTGAAGGACATTGATACGATTTTAATGGGATGGAATACATATTATCAGATTGTTACTGAACTTTCTCCTGACGAATGGATTTATAATGATTTTACAACCTATGTTGTGACACACCGTAGGCAGAATCCATCGGAAAAAATTCGCTTTACCGATAAAAGTCCTGTTGAATTGATACATAGGCTGAAAGAAGAAAATGGGAAAGGCATTTGGGTATGTGGAGGAGCAAATCTTATTCAACAATTGATAAAAGAGGATTTGATAGATTGCTATTATATTACGGTTATTCCAACTCTTTTAGGCTCTGGTATTCGGCTTTTTGGAAGTATGGAAAAAGAAATAAAGTTGAAATTACTCAAAACACAAACCTATAATGGAATCACGGATTTGGTTTATACATATAGATAAATTCATTTTTGTTAAATCCATTATCTTTGAAAATAGGCAATCCCATTATGGGACTGCCCAGTCATTCTGTATATTATGCGACTTTTGCACCTCTGCACACCCCCTGCACCATTTGATGTAAGTTTAATGTAAAGATGTGCTTTGGAGGCTATCGCCAACAATGAAGTGCTTCTTGTTTTCAGTGGCAAAACGATACATCTTAATAAAGCTTTGCGCCTGCCGGAATATGGTTATCCACCATCAAAAGATGGAGCTTTTCTTTGCCTTCTTCACTGTGTACTGCGGAAATCAGCATACCGCAGGAATCAATGCCCATCATCGCTCTCGGAGGCAGATTGGTGATTGCAATGCAGGTCTTAC
>CALFCS010000100.1 GCA_937950565.1 uncultured Lachnospiraceae bacterium | reverse complement strand
CACATTATCCCCATTTGCAGATGCCTCGATTCCTCCAAGCACAGCTCCAATTGCACCGCACACTCCAATAGTTACTAATATAGGCACCCAGGCGAACCTTCCTTTTGAATCTTCATAATTCACAGGATTGTTCTGACAATATGCATACAGATTATAATTACTGATGTTACCAAGTTTCAGCACACCTATATCATCTGCACTGAGGAATCTGCGGAGTTCCGGATCATAATATCTGCTGTTCAGATAATAGAAACCTGTTTCATCATCGTAGTAATATCCTTTATAACGGAATGGATTACGGTGTCCATATCCATCATGCGTATAATCATTAATTACAAGAAGTTTTCCCCAGCTGTCATATTCATATTCTGCTATCTGAGAACCGTTTGTGTCGAGCATTCCGATCACATCACCCTGACAATTATACAAATAATAGAAGATCTTACCATCGGTCTTCATTGCAAATGGCTTTCCATACTGATCGTATATAAAATGCGTAATCTCATTTCCTTTTGCTTGGGTAAGGATTTTGTTCCCGTTTAAATAAAAATTTGTTGTAGTAACCTGGTTATCTTCTGATAGAATATATTTTCCCACCCGGATACCGTCTGAATTATAATAATAGAGAATAGATGTATTTCCTTTATCGACACTCTGCAATTCTTTCCCATTCTGCCATGTCATTTCAAGTCCACGTTCTTTTGTCATGTTTCCCATAGCATCATAGGTACACTCCATGCCCTTATAGCCGCTTAGCTTATCCTTCCATTCGTCATCAAAATAATCATATTGGGAAGTGATATGGGTGCCGGTTGGTGTTGAAGCGGTAGTAAATGAATATGCTTCTCTTTTCAGTATGTTTCCACCTTCATCATAAGTGTAACAGATCGTCTTATCTTCCGTTTTGCTGTTTTCACGAATGAGCCGCCCGAATGCATCATATGTATAAGCAGCTTTAAACTCTTTGCTTGCAGAGGAAGACGCCTTTTCGCTGATACTTTTGATATTTCCTGCTTCATCGTATTCATAATACAATGTACAGTCTCCGTTTTTCATGGATGCGACCAGTGTTGTTGTTGTCCCTGGTTCTTTTCCCGGTACATAAGTAAACTCTGTACTATAAGTCTTTCCGTTATCTAATAAAATTTCTCTCTTAGTAATTCGTCCCAGATTATCATAAGTATACCTCACTTTTTCTTTATCGTCAATTGATAGTCCATAGAGAAGTCCCGGATAGCTGGAAGCCGAACCATTTCCATAATGGTAGGTTGTACAAATGCTTTCGTTTTCTGCATTCTGCTGAATCGATTCTACACGATTTTTCTCATCATAGGAAATTCTTATATTCTGTCCGTAATTCGAATTCATGGCTATGAGCCGGTTAATCAAATCATACTCATATTGATATGTGGCGCCACCCTCCCAGTCCTTTCGGGTAATAATGTTGTCATAAGCATCGTAGGTATTTTCAAAGAGTGTACTTTCTGCTCCGTTTACTTTTTTCTTCTTTCTGGATATCAATCTGAATTGTTCATCATATTCATTTGTAATGATATATCCATTTGCATAGGTTGTGGTCTTTTTTAATCCATTATGTGGAAGGTACGTATAGGACTCTAAGGTCGTATTTCCAACCTTTACTTTTGTCGGATTCCCAAAGACATCATATTCATAATTATAAGAGAATCCATTATGCCCGATGCTGGTTACACGGTCTGCCGTATCGTAAGTATAAGTGCTGCTAATCTTCTGAGTTTCATTCGGATTGCTGACCTCTACCTTCTGCAGGTGGTCATTGTTTGTATCATAGGTATATTTTGTTACGGTTTTCTTTGCATCCGTTATGCTGCTTAACAGGCGGTTTTTGCTGGTGTAAGTATTTACAGCTGTAATACCTCTGGAGTCAGTTATGGATTTCACCTGTTTGCCATCTCCTGTATAAGTTAAGGACGACTGAATTCTCTTTCCACGGTTTTTTAAGATAAAAAGCTTATTTGGTGCATAGGTGGAAAGCGCCCCTCCATGAGTTACAACTCTGCTGCCGGATGTATAAGAATTATCTTTAATTCCCATTCCTTCCTCAGATGCAGAATTCCAGATGGCATAATAATTTCCAACCTTGCGGAACTGGAACTGTTGGGCTGAAATATTAACATTCTCACCTCCAAAAGGTTTCAGTACAATTGCCGGACGCTGGATGGAAGAATCATAAGAAATTCTTGCCAATGCCATATCCATTGCACAGAGAGGCCGGATATAGTAATTTGAAGAATCTGCTCTCTGCAGATAGAAGCATTGGCTGTCTTCTCCATTATAATAGCTTTGCTGAAGTACTGTTCCTTCTGCCGTACCACCGCCTTTTACATCCAGGCACTGCCTGCTGTGGCTTGCACAGATTGTGAAAATACAGTCTTCCAGCGGATTATCCGTAACATCCTGATCTGCCGGTTCAAAGTACCATCTCTGATGATTGTGGATGGAATCTCCATACCAGATTGTAACAGCCGTTCCCTCTCCATAGGAGGCAGAAGCATTTGTAAGTACCCGCTTATCTTTTGAACATTTTGCTGCAATATGGTAAGCTCCCTCATCCAGTGGAATCAATTTGAACTTCTGTGCATCTGCGGTATTATTTCTTACGGCAATATCTACAGTCGTATTGTCCTGATCTTTGCCTCCCGAAACATCCAGAGCCATTCCTGAGGTATGTGCCGGCTGCAGGATAAAATATCCAGCTCCCACGTCTACAGCTTTCCATTTCTGATTGGATTTTCCCTGCCAGGATGAAAGCTTTACTGCCGTTCCTGCTGTTGTACTGCTTCCCGGAACCTCCAGATATTTTCCGGAAACTTTTTCACGTATATAATAAGTCCTTCCGGAAGTTACAGAACCGTGACGTGGTTCTCCATAGGCAAGGGAACGAATCGGATTTCCTTTTTCATCATATTCAAACTGATATACAATCTGCTCCGAACTAACAGCACGTTTCAGATTTTGTCTGTTGTCATATCCATATTCATAAGAAATTCCTGTTAGTTCAGTCAACTTTGACAGATTATTATTGCCTTCATATGCAAATCCGGAGCGGTCTGCAGCAGATTTAGCAGAAATAAGATTTCCATTATCGTCATAGACATAACTTTCTCCGTCATCCCGTATAATCTGAAGATTATCAAAATATGCATCATTTGCATTATATCCATAGAATACATGGAACAAAATTGCACAATACATATTGGAGGTGTCTGCAATCTGGTCATTAGGAGAAACTGTCTTGCTGACGAACTGCCAGTCAGACTCATGTGGGTTAAACGGAATACTTTCCCATTTAATGTTACCAGCCCCATAATCAAAACCAACTGTGATTCCAAATTCTCTTCCCGGAACTCCTACACCTTTTGCCCATCCACTGATGGAAAATACGTCATTTTCAGAACTATAGATTGGAATTCTTTTCCAGAATCCTTTTCGTTTACCAGGCTCTCCATAGATTCGTAAGGAGCTGTCTCCTGATTTGTGTGTATCATAATTTCTTCCGTCTGCGTAAGCCCTTACATCTGTCGAAATTTCAGTAAACCCTTCTGGGAGATATTCATTAGAAGAATCTCCATATTCAAATGCTCCATTTTCCAGAAGATTGAATTTATTTGCCACAGACCCTTCCTCTAACTGTGCACAAGTCATCATACATTTACCTGTACCATGTGACAGGATGCATTTAACACGAATCTTTGCGGTGTCAGAAGGGATTGTAAAGGTTGCAGAAATTCGTCTCCATCCTCTGTTTATTTTATCGTCGGTATTTTCTGAAAGCCTGTCAGAATATTTCAGCATATGCAGTGTTCCGGTACTTTGTACTTGTGTAACCTCCAACCGTACATCTGCTTGATCTAAATCTTTCAGTTTTACAAAAGCAGAAAATGTATAAGTTTTTCCTGTCTTTAGTGGTGAGCGGGTTCCCACGTTTACATCCTGAAAAAGTTCGGATTCACTATATCCAATCGTATTTCTTTCGATCATTGCTGATTTATCACCAATATAACCATTTCCTGCAATTACTGTAATCTGGCTGTCTCCCGGAGCGCTGATGGACCAGTTATTTAGCTTGTCTTCGAAACGAGTGTTTTTCAGATAATTTTGAATTGGTTTCATAGTAGAACCTGTAACACTCAATTTGTGTCTTTTCTGTCCCTCTTCAAAATAACTATAGCTGACAGCATTTCCGTCCTGATCATAAATGCAGACTGGTCGTCCACTGTCATCAAATTGATAGATATAAATGCGGTCGTCTCCCTTTTCTGCTGTAATATCGTCTCCTATATTTTCTAAAATTCCATCAAGCCCGGATTCACGGAATATTGTTTTGTTACTGCCAGGGTAACTGATTTTTATTTCCCGTCCAATCTGGCTTCCTTTTCTTTCCGCAATATGTGTTACACGTTTTACACCACAATCATTTTTATAAATGTAATCCACTTCATACTCATCCGGTGCTTTTACATACATTAACAAATGCTGTTCATCACCAACTCCATAGCCATAACGAGTCACTTTATTATCCGGATAAGTAATTGTTTTTAAATCATTGTTTTCATAGGCAAACCGGATACTTCTTCCTGCTTCATCCATAATACTCGTAAGTCTTCCTGTTGTACTATAATATAACTGAATGACGGAGCCTGTTGGGTCTTTTATCTTAGTCAGGCAGAGTTTCGATTGAATTGTCTCATAAATATATGTAATGGTAAGTGGATTTGTATCAGAATATCCATGTGGCGAGATTTCCCGGCTAATCCATCCGTCTTTTCGGAAAATCATTTTTACTTTATCCTTCGTTTCCATAATCATATAGGAATTATCATCATCAGATGATGTCTGAGTGATAACGAGTCCTAAACCATCTTCATCTTTCAACTTATTATTGTCTGCATTATCTTTATAGAAGTAATGTTTTGTGCCGTCTTCGTCCGTGTAGCGGTATGGATAATTGCTATTATCCGTACTCTCCAGTTTTTTCCATGCGCTGAGTCTCCATCCATAGCCAAGACCTCCATCTGTATTATGTTCCGCAGCATTGTATACATGAGAGAGACTGACAGGGAAAACATTTCCGGATGTAGATGCATCTGGATGAATCAATACCATATTCCCGTTATAATTATTGACATAGCAAGTTCCGGCTCTTCCAACAGACTGCTCATGATAACTGTAATAATCTTCTAATCCACTGGCATCCCGATAATAAATCATACAAGATGGATACATTGCTGTTGTAATATTAGTATCGCCTCCGGTTGGATGATTGGAAGATACAAAGGATGCAGATGCCACACTGCCTTCATTATACATTTTAAAACAGATACCCCAATTCTGTTTTTCACCTTCAGCTCTTTCTTTATCTGCATACCAGTTCTTCATTGGCTTGGTTATATGAAATTGCTTTGGAACAGCGTATTTCCCGCCGCTTGCAATAACGCTTTTTACTTCTGCATAATCCAGGACTGTAGCGTTGATAGCCGGCTGATTATTCCATGTGGCAGAACCGTCTGTCCACGAGCCAGTTACTTCGTGAGCCTCCATATAAAAACTATTTACTGTCCCGGCTGAGAAGTTATACTGCCAGATATTTAATAGAGCATCATAGATAACTGCACCTTCCGGAAGGACTGGTAAATCTTTGATTTTCACAAAGGAACGGCATCTTCTATAATCTTTAGTATTTCCGACTACAAAAGAACCGTAGCTTCCGACAATACTACTATTGGGATAAGCCTCTCGAACAAAAGTATCAATTATATTTTTGGTTTCTTTCATTGTTTCTATACCCGGATCAATAACTACCGGATACTGTCGCCCTGAATCATTTAACCACTTGTCATCAGCTACAATTGTCAAAAGAGTCTCATCCTTTTTGTCACTCACTGTCTGATAAGAGATTGCATCACTGTAAATCCCAGACTGATCATACATATGAGGTACTGCCAGACAGAAAATAATATCTCCTTCAGATTTCTCATCTGTAAAACAAAGTCTTTTTTCTTCATCTTCCGATAAGATAAGACCATTATGCCGCAATCGAAAGGTAATTTCAGTGTTTGCTGATTCAGGTGTTTTAAGAATAATATTTTCTTTGAGAGACTCACCAATAATCTGGTATTCCAAATCAATATTGTCAAGAATATTTTTATAAACACCTCCGCTTTCCACATTTGCCGTCATCATTTTGCTGTTATTCCACGCAGCAATTGTTTCATCATTGCTATTTTCTTCCACTTTCCCATAAATTTCAAAATCAGTTTTCTCCAGTTTATTTTCTTTTACTCTTTCTAATCCCCAGGATAACTTATGCTTTCCGTTTCTTAGGGTGACAAGTTTTTTTGAGTTGCCATGCTTTGCAAATTTTACTTTTATATGTGCATTTTTATTTTCGTATCCTTCTTCTTCCGTATTATCTTCCTGTAATGAATTATCAATTTCTTTCCATTGTCCATCTTCCTGATAATGGACCGGATATGGATAGATTGCGGCCACACCGCCATGATTCTCCGTCACAAAATATTTTGTGTTTTTTCCTCTGCGTTCGGTCTGCTCAAATAAAATTTTGGCTTTCTCCTTTTTCTTAATTTTTTCACTCATGACTAAATTCCTCCTTTTTCATCATATTGTCATTTTGTGAACGATGACATTTTGAGCTATTCAATTGTCAAGGTACGCCCGGCCAGCAGAGAGGATTACCTGCTGGCCTTATAAGAATTATAGAAAAAGGTGAGAATATACACCACTGAGCAACTTTACGATTATTGTCTGAAAAGTCATAAGATAATTCTGATTTTTAGAAATGAAAACGGATAGGTACTGAAAAAATAATGTTTCCCGTCATAACTTTTTCCAGACTTCTTCCAGATCGATTTCAGGGGTTGTCTGGACTTCTTCTATAATGCGTGTGCTGTCGACGTCCATAATCTTATATTCCTGGCGGTCCATAATGACGAATGCTGCAAACAAAAGGAAGCTTAGAAACAAGCGGATTCCGAAGCTGCCTGTCGGACGCACATTTGGCTCATTACTATAAATCTGCCCATACGCGCTTTTATATCTTGGATGTACTGCAGGCGGTTCTTTTTTATCATCATAGGTTTTGCGCATCTGCTCCAATAGTTCTTTTCTTCTTTCTGCTGAATGCTCCATATACTCTTCCATTCCTTTCAAATAAATTAGAGAGAGACTTCTTGTCTCTCTCTAATTTATTCTTCATTCTATCGCATTATGTATCTGCTTTTTCTTATCGGTCTGCCAATTCTTTTACAATATCTTCCCAACTGACTCCTTTTTCTACCATAAGCACCATTGCATGATAGAGGAAATCTGCCATTTCATATTTGATTTCCTCGGGATTCGGATTTTTCGCTGCAATAACGATTTCCGTTGCTTCCTCTCCGACTTTTTTCAAAATCTTGTCAATTCCCTTGTCAAACAGATAATTTGTATAAGAGCCTTCTTTTGGATTCTGTTTTCTGTCTGTAATTGTGCTGTAGACTGTTTCGAATACGCGGAGCGGATTCTTCTCATCCTGGTCTGTGCCTGCAAGGGGCTGGAAAAAGCAGGTTGGATTCCCGGTGTGGCACGCAGCTCCAATCTGTTCTACTTTTGCAAGCAATGTGTCGCAGTCGCAGTCTATTGTCAAAGACTTTACATACTGGTAATGTCCGCTTGTTTCGCCTTTGACCCACAGGCATTGTCTGCTTCGGCTGTAATAGGTCATCATTCCTGTTTTGATTGTTTTATCAAAGGCTTCTTTGTTCATATAAGCAAGCATTAATACTTCCTGTGTTTTATAATGCTGCACAATAACCGGTATTAGTCCGTTGTCATCGGTTTTAAATTGGGAGAATTCCATCTTACTTTCAAAAGAAGTCATCTGGATTCCTTCTTCCGTACAGGTTGTTTTGAATTGTACATAATCCATATCCGGCCGGCTTAAATATTTGCCGGACAATCCTTTTACCCCGTCGCTTCTTAATATTTTAAAGAGTTCATCCTCTTCCATGGTATCTGTCACAACAACACAAGGTGTATTTGTAACATTAATGACAGAATTCAAGTCCAGCCTATGCATGAAAATGATTTCGTCGGTATATTTATCTACAACATGCTGGTGTTTGAAAAGTGCATCAAAATCATTTAATGATACAGCAAGCTTTTCCCGTCCAAAGCGTTTGGAAGCTTCTTCCATTATCTTCACGCTGTCTGATTTGGCAAAGTTAATAATCGCCCGCTTTGCACCTGCATACAGAATCTTTTTTACATCTTCCAGTCTTTTGATATTTCCGCCGGCTACCATTGGAATACGGATGACACGGTTGATTTTGCGCATCAGATTAATTGCTTCTTCGTGTTCTTCATCAGAATCTGACAAATCAAATACAAGAAGTTCATCCGCTCCCTTATCACTGTAGGTCTTTGCGAGTTCTACCACATCATCAGAAAGGACGGTTTTATCATGAAACCATTTTACTGCTTTCTCTCCTGCAATAAAAATGCATGGAATTAATCTTTTATAACTCATACTATTTACTCCTTTTAAAGACTTCCCTTTGTAGTCCAGGCTTCTTTCATCCTTGGTTCTTTCATGGTTGCCATATCAAGCGCTTTTCCGAAGCTTTTAAATAATGCTTCTGCCATGTGGTGGTTATTGCCGCCATCCAGGATTTTCAGATGAAGGTTTAACATAGCGCTGTAGGAAACGGCATAAAAAAATTCTTTTATCATCTCAGTGTCCATCTCTCCGATTTTCTCTGTTGTAAAGTCGGCGTCAAACTTCAGATATGGTCTGCCGGAAAGGTCAACTGCGCATAATGCGAGCGTTTCATCCATCGGCAGGATCATATGTCCGTAGCGCTTAAGTCCGGCTTTATCGCCAACTGCTTTCAGAATTGCCTGCCCCAGTACGATTCCTGTATCTTCAATTGTATGATGGGAATCTACATATAAATCACCTTTTACTTTTACAGTTAAATCAAATAATCCATGTCTTGCCATTCCGTCAAGCATATGGTCAAAAAATCCAATCCCGGTATCTATTTCATTTTTTCCAGAGCCGTCAAGGTTCAGCGAGACCGTAATATCTGTTTCTATTGTTTTTCTTTTACAAGTTACTACCCGTTCCATATCGACTCCTCCTATTTTTCTTCAAAACGCACATGGATGGAATTCGCATGTGCCGTCAGAGATTCTGCCTTTGCAAATGCCTCAATATCTTCATGTACCATCTGAAGCGCTTCTCTTGAATAGGCAATAATACTTGACTTTTTAATAAAATCATCGACCGAAAGCGGTGAGAAGAATTTTGCGGTTCCATTCGTTGGAAGTACATGGTTCGGTCCTGCAAAATAATCCCCCAGCGGTTCACTCGCATATTCTCCGATAAAAATCGCTCCTGCATTTCGAATCTTCATCATGACCTCATACGGATTCTTTGTCTGGATTTCCAAGTGTTCGGATGCAATCTCATTTGCTGTCTGTACTGCGTCCTCCATATCTTCTGCAATCAGGATATACCCGTAATTATCCAGGGACTTCCGGATGATATCACCTCTGGATAATTCTTCCACGAATTTATCCACTTCTTCGGATACTTTCTGTGCAAGTGCTTCACTTGTTGTTACCAGAATCGCAGAGGCAAGTTCATCATGTTCCGCCTGGGATAATAAGTCGGCCGCCACATATCTTGGATTGGCAGTTTCATCTGCAATTACAAGAATTTCACTTGGTCCTGCAATAGCATCAATACTAACGTGTCCATATACAGCTTTTTTGGCAAGAGCCACATAAATATTTCCGGGCCCTACAATTTTATCTACTTTTGGAATGCTTTCTGTTCCGTAAGCAAGGGCTCCGACTGCCTGGGCTCCGCCCACTTTATAAATCATGTCTGCACCGGCTTCATGTGCCGCTACCAGCGTGGTCGGTGTTACTTTGCCATCTTTTCCCGGCGGTGTTACCATAATAATTTCATCTACACCGGCAACTTTAGCCGGAACTATATTCATCAGTACGGAGGAAGGATATGCCGCTTTTCCTCCGGGAACATATACACCGACTCTTGCGAGAGGCGTAATCTTCTGACCAAGAAGGCTTCCGTCTGGCTTGCTGTCAAACCAGCTGTACTGGCGCTGCTTTTCGTGATATGTACGGATATTGGCAAGCGCCTTGCGGATTATTTCTATCAGCTCTGGATCTACTAATGTATAGGCTTCTTCTATCTCTTCTTCTGTTACTTTTATATTAGAAGCATCTATGGCTGCCTTGTCAAATTTTTCCGTGTAGGCAAAGATTGCTTTATCGCCGTCTTTTTTTACATTTTCCAGAATCTCTGAAACGCCTGCCTCATATTCTCCATAATGATTCGGGCTTCTTTTTAACAGCTCCTCCAGAAGATTCTTTCTTATCTGTTGATCTAATTTTTGTATTCTCATCGTCTTTCACTCCTGCATCCTGTTCTATCTGCTTATTATATCTGAGATTTTAATTTCATTAACAGGCTTTTAATGCGCTCGCTTTCCATGCGCATGGTTACCGGGTTTACAATCATTCTTGCAGAAAGCGGACATACTTCCTCCAGAACGGTAAGTCCGTTTTCCTTCAGTGTTGAGCCTGTTTCTACAATATCTACAATCACCTCTGACAGCCCGACAATCGGCGCAAGCTCTATGGAGCCATTTAGTTTGATAATTTCCACTGTCTGATGTTTTGTATTGTAAAAATAATCCTTTGCTATCTTTGGATATTTTGTAGCGACACGGATTAATTCATGATGTTTAAGAAGCGGAGCGGCGCTTTCATGTCCGCATACGCACATCCTGCATTTTCCAAATCCAAGATCCAGAACTTCATGAACCTTCCGTCCTTCTTCTAAAATCGTATCCTTTCCAACAACACCGATATCTGCGGCGCCATATTCTACATAAGTCGGAACATCAGGTCCTTTGGATAAGAAGAATCTCAGTTTCAGTTCTTCATTTGTAAAAATCAGTTTTCGTGAATTTTTATCCTTCATCTCTTCACAGGTAATGCCAATCTTTTCAAAAAGTTCCAGTGTCTGATTGGCAAGACGCCCTTTCCCCAGGGCAAATGTCAGGTATCGCATCGCTTTTCTCCTATCTATGACTGTTTATTAATCTCTTTCTGCTCTCCGGTAATCAGATTAATCATCAGAATATCTCCGGTTTTCTTTATATAAATTAACGTTCCGGCATAATATTCTTTTCCATATTTTACATATTCTTCCAGAAGCTTGTTTTTCTCTTTTTTTATTAGCTCAGTATTCTTTGCTTTGCTTCTGAAATCTTTTGCAAGGGTAACTGCATCCCTACATTTGCCTTCATCATACAAAATAATCGTATTTTTTCTTGTATAGACAATCCGGATTTTCTGGCGCGTCAGCGCCTTCATCAGTTCGTCAATGACGATTGCAAAACCAATGGAAGGTGAATCTTTTCCGAATTTCTCCAGAAGCTTATCATAGCGTCCGCCTTTGACAACAGCATCTCCGGTTCCAAATGTATAACCACGGAAAATAATTCCGGTATAATAGCCGTAATTTCCCGTCATGCTCAGATCAAAGGTGACAAACTTTTCCACGCCGTATAATTTCAGTATGTTATATATTTTTTCCAGACGTTTCACCGCCATAATTCCTTCTGAATTCGGTGCAATATTCTTAGCTTTGACCAGGACCTCTACCCCGCCAACCAGTTCGCTGAGGGCGGCAAAGGCTTCTCTTGAGCTCCTCTTTACCTTTATACTGTCCAGATATTCTTCCACTCCAAAATAATTCCGGTTATTAATCAATTCAATGACCCGTTCCTGTGCATCTTCATCCAATGCCGCATCATCGATCAGACTCTGGAAAAAGGAAAGATTTCCTATATTTAACTGAAATTCTTTCAAACCGATGGTAAGCATTGATTCAACTACCATTGCCAGCATTTCTGCATCCGCTTCCACTGAATCATCTCCGATGAGCTCTGCCCCCATCTGTGTTACTTCACGGAGCCGTCCCTGATAACTGGAATGATTGATAAAGGTATTTCCTGTATAGCACAAGCGGATTGGCACGTCTTCTTCTCCAAAAAGTGTCGCGGCCGCTCTTGCTATGGATGGAGTGATATCCGGCCGGAGAACAAGTGTATTTCCTTCTTTATCAAAAAATTTATATAATTCTCTGGAAGGAATTGTCCCGATTTCTTTGCGGAATACATCAAAATATTCAAACATCGGTGTCTGGATATCGTGATAGCCGTACACATGAAAGGTCTTTTTAAGACGATTTTCAAGCGCCAGCTTTTTTCCACATTCTACATTATATATATCTCTGACTCCTTCCGGAGTATGCAATAATTTTTTCATATACCCTCCTGTCGCCGCTTTCACTTTAACGTGCTACCATGTTAAAACCTTATTGAATTATACGCATTTTCATAACGCTTGTCAAGTTTTAGATTCCCTGAGTTCAAGGTCCAGATTCATCATGTCAAGATAGGGAATATAATAACCATTTCTAAGGCTGATGAAAAAGCGTGGATCCAGTTCTTCATAGCGGATGCTTTTCCTTCCGCCTTCTTCTGCACGGTTCCAGAATCTAAGGAGCTCCTGAAACCGCATATAATAAAGCTCATTTCTATGAGAATAATAAATAATAAGAAACGCAATGCCCTCCTGCTTTTCAAACTCCTGCATAAATCTTACCTGATGCTCATGTACATTGTGAAGCGGAAAAGTATCTGCCACACATTCTTTTGCATCAAAGCATACCGGAATCCCCTGCACAGCTCCGATATAGTCTACGGTACTGCGCTTTTCAAAATATGCCAGCGTAATCTGTCTGTGTTCTTTATCCATTTTTACCGGAGTAATTGGTGTCGGGATTTTCTGGATCAGGGCAAGCCCCCTTTCCAGATAATGCTCGTTCGTCCGGTTAATCATTTCTTCTAATGTTGAACCTCGAAGGCCTCTTGAATTCCATGTTGCCATGCCGTCTCCTTTATCACCCTGTAAAATACAGGCGGCACCTTTGCCGTAAAGATTCTTCCCGACAGATACGAAAGAGGCTCCTCCATCTCCGGAAGGATTAACTCGTATGCATGAAGCATCTGGGAAGTAATCTGGTATTTTTTTTGAAAGCTGTCATTCCATCCTGAATTTCCATATTTATAATCGCCAAGAACCGGATGTCCCACAGAAGCAAGATGAGCCCGAATCTGATGGGTGCGCCCGGTGATCAGATGCACCTTCAAAAGTGTCATGTCAGCATTATATGCGACAGGACGATATTCCGTTTCAATTGGCGTATACGCGGCGCAGTCATCCTTTGATTTCTCTGATATTTGAAGAACCTCCACGCGGTTTGTTTTCTTGTTTTTTTTCAAATATCCTTGTATATATGTGGACTTTGTAACTTTCCCTTTTACCAGGCACAGATAATATTTCGCCATTGTCCGAAGCCTGAAATGCTCTGCCATAACCTGAAGTCCCGCAAGACTCTTTCCGGCTATGATCAACCCGCTTGTATTACGGTCCAGACGGTTACAGACAGATGGCTTGAATGTCTGGAGTTCTTCCTCTCTAAGCTGCCCGCTCTGAATCAGATACCCAATCACATATTCCACAACCGAGCAGTCATTTTCATCTGCTTTCTGAGATAACATACCGGCTGGTTTATTAATCACAAGAATATCCTTCTCCTCACAGACAATATCCAGTTCTTTATTGTAGGAATAAGCTTCTTTTTTCCCCGGCCGCCCGGCGAACTTGCCAATCGTATCTTCTGCAAGGAAAAATTTTACCTGGTCGCCTTCACTAAGCTTTTCATTCCCGGATGCCTTTTTCCCATTTAATATGATATTTTTCTTTCGCAGCATCTTATACAAAAAGCCTGACGGCGCTTCCGGCAGATATTTTTTTAAATATTTATCAAATCTCTGCCCTGCTTCATTTTTGCTGATTCTAATTTCTCTCATAATTCTACATCGATACACTTAGTATCAGATTCTTAATTTTCTTCTCTTTTCTTCTGCTTTCCGGCTGTTCGACACTTGCAATGTTATTCATTCCTTCTACTCTTGCAAGAAATGCATGATAATCACGGAAAACTTTTACTGTTATCTTATCACATTTGTTCGTTTCAAGCATCTCTTTTATATATTTTGCACATTTTGTTTCATCGGTTTTTTCGCTTTCCACATAGCCGCACACCATATGGTTGGAAATTACAAATGCAGTGACCGGCATTACTTTTTCTTTGCTGGTAATTACCATGTCATAGACTCTCGTAAGAAGATTTCCTTTTTCCTCGATTTCCGCATATTTTTCTTCTGAAATTCCTTTATGCGGAGCCATTGTAATGAATTCCACCAGCATTTTGGATGCCGGAAGGCATCCGACAATTGCAACGACTGTGAGAAGATTCAGTCTTGTTTTTGTCTGTGTGTAACCGATAATCAAAAGACCTGCTACTACGCCGAACTCTGCCAGCGCCCAGACAAGATATTTTGTTTTCTTTGATTTAATATACCCCTTCTGCCCCTTTTGAATTTTATTCATTGTTTTATCCCCTTTTATTTATCATTTGCATAATCATAGCCGCGAAATCCTTTGGTACGAATTTGGCTGCAGCTCTTGCCGCCTTTATCGGTATTCCATATACAGAGACGGCCTTCCCCTTTTTGCTGTCGGCAAGGGCCTTTTTTACTACTTCTTCGGGACGGACACGCAATGCTTCCTTGGTGCTTCCGGCATCCCCTTCTGCCCGCTCGAAAAATGCAGTATCTACCGGACCCGGACAGACTGCTGTTACCAGAATCTCTTTTTCACGAAGTTCCCATCTAAGCGCCAGGGAAAAGCTGTATACATAGGACTTGGTAGCTGCATATACCGCAAAGCCGGGCTGCGGTGCAAATGCTGCGGCGGATGCGATCTGTATGATTCTGCTTCCTTTAGACAGATATGGAAGACAAAGCTTCGTAAGCTTGGTAAGCGCCCGGCAGTTCAGATTTATCATCCCCAGCTGCTCTTCTGTGTCAAGAGACCCAAAGTCGCCAATTTTCCCGTATCCGGCACAATTTACCAGCATACGGATATCAGCCTTCTGTCTTTCCAGCTCTCTTGTGATTCGTTCATAAATATAATCTCTCTGCATATCTCCGTCAAAAATCCGAATCGGTATGGAAACTTCTTTTTTTAATGATTCCAGCTTCAGGGTACTCCTTGACACTACCCAGAGTTCATCAAGCTGTTTATAGACCTTTGGAATTTGTTTTGCAAATTCTCTTCCAATACCGGAAGAAGCTCCGGTTACAATTGCAATTCTCATATGGCGCCCTCCTTTTATTTTTTCTTATGTATATTCCGTATGGTTTTCTTTTTTACACGTTTCACAGGTGTCGGATTCCCCTGGGGCTTACGTTTTCCTGAATGTTCATCCACTCTTCCTCTGTCTGAAGGCTGTTTTCCCTTGCGCGGTCTTATCAGACAGCGGCTACCGTATCCTACAAGATCCATGCGTCCGCATTTTTCAAGAGCCTCTAATACAAGCTCATAATTCTTCGGATCCCGGTATTGAATGAGCGCGCGCTGCATTGCCTTCTCATGAGGATTCTTCGGTACATAGACCGGAGACATATCCCGCGGATCCACCCCTGTGTAATACATACAGGTGGAAATGGTGGATGGTGTCGGATAAAAATCCTGCACCTGCTCCGGCATATAGCCCAGTTCCCTTAAGTATTCCGCCAGTTCGACCGCTTCTTTCAAAGAAGAGCCAGGATGTGAGGACATCAGATACGGCACCAGATACTGATCCTTGTGAAGCTCTTTATTGATTTCTTTATATTTTTTTACAAACTGCTGATATACCCGGTGCGCCGGCTTTCCCATTTTCTGAAGAACTTTATCCGACACATGCTCAGGCGCTACCTTTAACTGTCCGCTTACATGATATTCACATAATTCTCTTAAAAAGGTATCCTTTTTATCTGCCAGTACATAATCGAAACGGATTCCGGAGCGGATAAATACTTTTTTTACCTTTGGGATATTTCTGAGCTTTCTTAGCAGTTTTATATAATCGGTATGGTCTGCATTGAGGTTTTTACACGCGGTCGGGAACAGACACTGTTTATTTTTACACACACCCGCATGAAGCTGCTTTTCGCAGGACGGGTGGCGGAAATTAGCAGTCGGTCCTCCGACATCATGGATATATCCTTTGAAGTCTTTGTCACTGGTAAATGCTTCTGCTTCTGCAAGAAGTGATTCATGACTTCTTGTCTGTACAATTCTGCCCTGATGAAAGGTAAGTGCACAGAAGCTGCATCCCCCGAAGCATCCGCGGTTGCTGATCAGGCTGAACTTCACCTCCTGAATAGCAGGAACTCCTCCTTTCGCCTCGTAAGACGGATGATAGGTCCGCATATAAGGGTATTCATAGACGTCATCCATCTCGGACTGCGTAAGAGGTCTCTGAGGCGGGTTCTGTACTACAAATAATTGTTCTCCATAAGGCTCTGCAAGACATTTCCCGGAATAAGGGTCTGTATTACAATATTGTGTATAAAAGCTCTTCGCATAATTCAGTTTATCTTCTTTCAGCTTTTCATAAGAAGGAAGGACAATTGCATCATATACATTATCCAGATTTTTCGTCCGGAATACCGTTCCTGCAATAAACGTAATGTCTTTGATATCAATTCCACTGTCAAGTGCATCTGCAATCTCAACAATGGAGCGTTCTCCCATACCGTAAGATATCAGGTCGGCTCCCGAATCCAGCAGGACGGAGCGCTTCAGCTTATCTGACCAGTAATCGTAATGAGCGAGACGTCTGAGACTTGCCTCGATACCGCCCAGAATAATCGGTGTTTTCTTATAGGTTCTCCGAATCAGATTTCCATATACAACAACCGCATAATCCGGACGTTTTCCCATCACTCCTCCGGGAGTAAATGCATCTGTTTTCCGGTGCTTTTTGGATACGGAATAATGATTGACCATGGAATCCATATTTCCTGCTGATACGAGGAAACCCAGACGGGGTTCGCCAAATTCGCAGATGCTTTTGTCATCTTTCCAATCAGGCTGGGCAATGATACAGACTTTGTACCCATGTGCCATAAGCGTTCTGCTAATAATGGCAGGGCCAAAGGACGGGTGATCCACATAGGCATCCCCTGAGATATAGACAAAATCCGGCTGCTCCCAGCCAAGCGCTTCCATATCCTTTCTGCATATTGGTAAAAATCCTTCTGCCATTCTCATACCTCATTTATTTCTATTTCCGTATAATCCTCTATAAAATAATCCGCAAGCTCCCGTTTTTTATCTTCCAGATTCTCTGAATATTTATCCGCTACTGCACAGACTGTCATTCCGGCATTCTTACCGGACAGAATTCCGGCCGGAACATCTTCAAATACCAGACATCTTTCAGGCGCCGCCCGAAGTTCTCTGCTGGCAGCCAGATATACATCCGGCGCTGGTTTCCCAATTCCAACTTCACCGGAAGTTTTTATTACATCAAATAAATGGTCAACCTTTAATGCTTTCAATGTATCTTCTGCCAGTTTTCTGGAGTTGCTTGTCGCAATCCCGATTTTCTTTCCCTGCGCACGCATCTGTTCAATGAAGGCTCTTGCGCCCTTTTTCAAAGGAACCTCGTGCATATATTTATCATACGCCATATCGTGCCATTCATCCATGATTTCATCGATTGTCTTATTCAATGTCGGAAAAGCCTCCAAATAATATCCGGCAACTTCCGTAAAGCTCTTTCCTTCCATCTGGTCATGAAAATTCTCTGGTTCTGTAAGATGATATTTTGCCAGATAATCCTCATCCACGGAAACCCATATCCACATGGAATCAACCAGCGTACCATCCATATCAAATATAACCGCATCAATATTTTCCAATATCTGCTTCATAATCTTTTTAACTCCTCTTCTGTAAGTGCACGGTACTCTCCTGTCTTTAAGTGATTGTCAAGTCTAAGCGTACCCATACTTTCTCTTTTCAAATACAGAACTTCTTTTCCAACTGCCTGAAACATCCGTTTTACCTGATGGTATTTCCCTTCCTGAATGGTCAGACGGATTTCCGAGATTGTTTCCGTCCCTTCTTTTTCCCGTGTCAGTACTTTAAGCACGGCAGGACTTGTCCATTCCTCATTTTCTTCTGTCCCGATGTTGACTCCTTTTGCAAAAATATCGATATCTTTCTGCGTAACGTTTCCCTTCACTTTGGCATAATAGCATTTATCTACATGCTTTTTCGGTGACAGAAGTCTGTGGGCAAGTGCGCCGTCATTTGTTATGAGAAGCAGTCCTTCTGTATCCTTGTCAAGTCTTCCGACCGGGAAAAGGTCTTTTCTTTTTTTACTTTCAATTAATTCTATCACTGTAAGGTCTTTGGAATCTACTGTGGCAGATACCACCCCGGCCGGCTTGTTCAGCATATAATATTCATATTTTGTATATCCGACTTCCTTTCCGTCAAAAGAAATCGTCTGCAAATTTTCATCGATTTTTGTATCCGGGCTTTTCTCTATCTTCCCGTCTACCGCGACTTTTCCCTGGCGGATATATTTTTTTACCTCCTGCCTGGTTCCGATATTCATATCTGCAAGATATTTATCCAGTCTTATCATGAATTCAGCCTCCAGCCCGGAAGATATTTATTTTTCAAAATTCCGTTTGCAAGCTTTCCCCAGCCAAGCGGAAAGGTGTCCACACAGACAAGATACCAGCCCTTGTCCTTTGATGCAGTAAGGTCTTCGACATCCAGTGTTTCGCCTTTGAGATATCGGACTACCCGCTCATCGGAAGAGGACAAGTCTATGATTTTTTTATATTCTTCTTTCTTCAGTGACATGGCAAATGCCTGGCTTGGCTCAAAACGGTTCTTTTTCAGTTCGCCCAGAAGAAGCCCTGTACGAAGGAAACGGATTCCTCTCATATCCGGCAGGCCTTCCGGCATATAATAAACCCGTTCCCCGTGAATATCCAGCCTTGTCGGTTCAAATTCTTTCCGGACATCATTCAGAAATTTTTCCAGTTCTTCGGGCATCTTTTTGCTTCTCTTAAGTATTGGTTTCGAAGGCTCTTCCGGCAGTGTATCTCCTTTTTGAAGCAAAGCAAGGAAATGTCCTTCCCCTTTCATCTTATGTGGGAAAATGCGGACTGTTTTTTTAAGCTCCGGATTTTTACTTGTCGTAAGCCCCGGAATACCGGGACAGAATCCCTCGTATCCATGTATTTCTTCAATGTGAAATTCCGGGCGGGCAGCAAGAAGGTATTCAATCATCTGCTCGTTTTCTCTCTCGTCAAAGGTACAGGTGGAATACAGCATCATTCCGCCTGACTTTAACATATCAGCCGCCTGTATTATAATACTCTTTTGAAGATTGCTGAAAAATTCGGGTCCATGTTCTTCCCATGCCTTTACCATTTTCTTATCCTTCCGGAACATTCCTTCGCCGGAACATGGGGCATCAATCAAAATTTTATCAAAATATTCCGGGAAATACCCGGTCAGCTTTCCAGGTTCTTCACTTAATACAAGCATATTGCTGATTCCAAATACTTCCATATTTTTTAAAAGTCCTTTTGCCCTGGAATTACTGATATCATTTGCAGCCAGAAGCCCTTCGCCCTCTAATCTTGCACCAAGCTCGGTGGCTTTTCCACCCGGCGCCGCACAGACATCCAGAACCTTATCTCCCGGTTTCACCGGAAGCCTGCTTGCCGGAGTCATGGCGCTCGGCTCCTGAAGATAATATAAACCGGCAAAATAATACGGATGTTTGGATGGGACGATTGTTTCCCCGTCATAATAAAATCCATTGTCTATCCATGGTACCGGTGTAATCTCAAAAGGACAGATTTTCTGAAACTCTTCTACACTTATTTTTCCTGTATTTACACGAAGTCCATAATATCTGGGTTCTTCGTAACACGCAATATAATCCTCATATTCATCCTGCAGAATTCTTTGCATTTTCTCGGTAAATTTCTCCGGTAATCTCATACTTTTCCTCCTCAGTCAGTATGCATTAACAATAAGTATATCATATTTGCGTTAAGAACTCTAGGAATATGCATATTTTAATTTTTTATTTTCTAAATAAAGGAGTACAAAATAGGGATTTACACTTATTTCTTCTCCGCCATCGTATACGTAAATGCCAAGATGCAGATGCACGGCAAATTTCCCTACTGTCCCCTCCGGCCCATAGCCGGAGTCTCCCATATACCCAAGGAGCTCCCCGGCCTTTACGGTATCTCCTTTTTGCTGTCCGGCATAAGATTCCAGATGTGCATAGTAATAATAAGTACCGCTCTCAGAAGTGATGCCAATCCGGTATCCACCTTTTTCAAGCCATCCGATATTTGTGACTGTTCCGTCTGTCATACTTACTACCGGATAGAGTCCCCTGATATTTTCAGATGCCATCAGATCGGTTCCTTCGTGTCCTCGTTTTCCCTGATAATTGCGTTCTGCCTGCCAGGTATCTACGAAGGATACGCCAAGTGTGTCATCCTCCTCCGATTCCGGCACAGGAAAATATTTTATCTCCCTTATCACATTCTGCAATAAATGCTTACATTCCGGCGACAGGTGCTCTTTTACTTTCAGCATTTCCTTTGAAGAAAAATTTTTACGGTACCAGGAATCTGTCAGCTTCATTTTGTTATATTTTTGGAGATGGACAGTCTGCTTCATATTTCCATTTAGCATTACAGTAAGAAAAACAAGAAAGAATAAAAGCAAAGACATTTTTATTGTTTTTTTAGTTCGCATAAACAGACCTTTGTATCAAACATAAAATTCTTTACTCTACTATATGCAAAAAAACCATGCCGATATAACGACATGGTTTCCTGATTTTACTGTACGGTTATTATTTGAGTTTTGCCAGTACCGTTTTGAGATAATCAAAGCTTCGCTCCACGGATTTTATTTCCAGTCTTTCGTTAAATGAGTGGACATCCAGAATATTCGGTCCAAAGGAGACGCAGTCTAACTCCGGACGTTTTCCGAGGAACAGTCCACATTCGAGACCTGCATGGATTGCGCAGACAACCGGCTTCTCGCCATACATTTCCTCATAGGTATCTTCCATGATTTTTCGGAGTCTGGAATCCGGATTGTACTGCCATGCCGGATATTCGCTGTTAATCTGAATCGTTCCCTTAACAAGCTCTGCGCATATAGAAAGCTGTTCCTTTAACTGTTGTTTTTTACTCTCAACGGAACTTCTTACAAGCGAGGAAAATCTCACGGCATCTTCCTCTGTTTTTACGACACCTATATTCAGGGAAGTCTCTACCAGATTGTCCAGTTTGCGGACAAATCCCTGCACTCCGTTCGGACAGATCATAAGGAAGGAAACGATTCTCTTCGTGCTTTCCTCATTCATAACAATGGCACAGTCTGTCTTTTCTGTATTTATATCAATGGTCAGACCAGGCTCTTCTCCAAGAAATTCATTTTCCCAGATATTTTTCATTTCTGAAGTCTTCCGGGTAACTGCTTCCACATCACTGTCTTTTACAAGGATTTTTGCTGTTGATTCCATTGCAATTACATTATCTTTTGCACCGCCGCAAATGGACATAAGAAAGAATGGAATCTCTTTCAAAATACCATTTAACAGTCTTCCCATCTCTTTGTGGGCATTTCCACGCTGCTTATTTATCTCAACTCCGGAGTGTCCGCCTAAAAGGCCGTGAAGACTAAGTTCCATGATGGTTCCTTTATGTTCCTCTTTTGTAAATGGAACCTGAATTGCACAGGTAAATCCTCCTGCACATCCTGTTGTGAGAATTCCTTCTTCTTCTGAATCAATATTGATAAGAGTGTTTCCTTTTAATACAGACATATCAAGACCCTGAGCGCCATCCATTCCAGTTTCCTCATCTACCGTGAAAACCGCTTCTATCGGCGGATGCGGAACATCTGTACTGTCAAGAATTGCAAGCGCCATGGCTATCGCAATTCCATCATCCCCGCCAAGCGTTGTATCCTTTGCTTTTACATATCCGTTTTCAATGAAAATGTCTAATCCATCCGTCTTGAAATCGTGTGCAGAACCCGGACGTTTCTCACATACCATATCGAGATGTCCCTGCAAGATAACCGGAGCGCTGTTTTCATAACCTTTCGTTCCCGGTTTTTTAATAATGATGTTGTTAAGATGATCCTGCAAATATTCTAAATTTCTTTTTTTTGCAAATGCAACACAATAATCACTGATTTCTTTTGTATTATAAGTTCCATGTGGAATTTTGCACAACTCTTCAAAGAATTGAAATACATTTGCAGGCTGAATTTGTTCTAATACTGCCATTTTTCTACTCCTTTTTCATATTTTCTTTCTAATTATTATCTGACATTTATCATAAAAAATCAACTGCTTCTATATAATTACTCAAAGAGATTCTGGTGTTATGCTTATGAAACTACGTCTTATGAAAGCATCTGTCATCTTATTGTTTGCACTTATGCTCTTATTCCCTGACAAAGTATTTGAAGGCGCCTGTAATGGCCTGATGCTGTGGTTTCACAGTGTGCTTCCAACGCTTCTCCCATTTATGATTCTTTCAGGCATTCTGATTAAAACCCGGGCAATCCATTGGATTGTACGCATCAGCGGCCCGCTTCTTGGCCGTATTTTTCAGGTTTCCAATTATGCCTCTTTTGCAGTTATCACCGGGTTTTTATGTGGCTATCCAATGGGAAGCCGTATCACCGCTGACCTTCTTAGAGAAGGACATATTTCTCTTGATGAAGCAGGATATCTTCTCTCTTTTTGCAATAATGCAAGTCCTGTATTTATCATTAGTTATATCGTGCAGCAGAATCTGGGACAGGAAAAGTATCTTTCCCCGTCTCTTATAATCCTAACTCTTTCTCCGGTAATTGCATCCTTTCTCTTCCGGCATCTGCGGCTGTATACTTATTTTTGTTCCGGAAATCAGCTCATCAGAAATGATTTTCTGCCAGATGCTTCTGAAAAAAATGAAAGCATTTTAGATTCTTGTATTATGAGCGGCTTTGAATCAATTACAAAGGTAGGGGGATATATCATTCTTTTTTCAATCATGCTCTCCCTGGCGGAAATACCAAATCTTCCGTATGCAGGATTTCGACATTTCCTTCTTCCTTCATTGGAAATTACAAATGGTATTTCCCTTATCTGCAGAAATCTGACAGATAATTCCGCATTTTTTCTATGTATGGTCATGACTTCCTTTGGAGGATGGTGTGCGATTGCACAGACAAAATGCATGATAAACGGAACGGGACTTTCTATCTTCCCTTATGCGATAGAAAAGCTGATTACCGCATTGGTAACCAGCCTCTTATGTTTATTTTATTTGATATGTTTATAAAGAACAGATTACGTTTCCGGCATCTTACATATCCATGTCGTCATCAAACTGAAATTCATCGTCCTGATCAATATTATAATCGGAGTTATTCAATCTTGACGGCTGTTCCGGAATCTCAATTTCTGCCCGGTTATTGCGGACCATATCATAACACTCCTGCAGAGAATTTACGAGACCGTCATATTTGGTTGTATAACTGTCAAGGGTATGCCCGATAATGCTCTCTGCATTTGCCATAAGATCATCTGCATACTGCATTGCACCAATCCGGATATCATTTGCATCTTTTGTTGCATTGTCCAGAATCTGCTGAGCCTGCTCCGTAGCTGCTGTAACAACTGCATTGGCCTGTGCATATGCCTGCTGCATGATTTCATGTTCGCTTACAAGCTCATTTGTATGAATCTGCGCTTCTTCAATCATAGATTCTGCTTTTGACTGTGCATCTGCAAGGATTGCATCTTTATTTGCAATAATTTTCTGATATCGCTTAATCTCGTCCGGAGTCTTCATGCGAAGCTCTCTGAGAAGTTCATCCATCTGGTCTTTATTTACAATAATCTTAGATGTAGATAACGGCTGAAATTTACAACTGTCAATATACTCCTCAATCTCATCAATAATCTGCTCAATACGGCTGCTCATTATTTACACTCTCCTTTTTCTTTATTTTCTCTTGTATCTTACTTTCTACATAAGCTGGTACAAATTGAGAAATATCCCCTCCAAAGGAAGCAATTTCTTTCACTGTAGTGGAACTTAAATAGGAATATTCCAGACTGGTTGTAAGAAACAAAGTCTCGACTCCTGCCTCTAACTTTCGATTTGTCTGCGCCAGTTGAAATTCATATTCAAAATCTGTAATTGCGCGAAGCCCTCTGACGACTGCTCCTGCATTCATTTTTCTGGCAAAATCAACTAAAAGCCCCTCAAAAGAAACCACAGTAACCTTTGGCATATTTTTTGTTACTTCCTTTAACATTTTAACACGTTCTTCCACGGAAAACAACGGACTTTTTGCATTATTATTCAATACTCCGACAATTAATTCGTCTGCGATTTCAGAAGAGCGCATAATAATATCCAGATGTCCGTATGTAACCGGGTCGAAGCTCCCCGGGTAAATTGCTCTTAACATATTTCCTTCCTTCCTGCCGGTTCCAAAAATACATGCTTATTTGTCTTGTATATTTTTTCTTTTATGATTATAAAACCAAGTTCCTCTGCGTATTCGAAGTTTGTTTCTTTGGAAGCTTCCACAATAATCACTCCCTCTTCTGCAAGAAGAGAAGACGTGCTTAAGTACTCCAGCACCTTTTTTTCCAGCTCCCGGTTATATGGTGGGTCCATAAAAATAAAATCAAATTCCTGTTCTCCCTCAAGAATAGACAAAGCACTTATAACATCTGACTGAAGCGTCACTGCCTTTTTTTCAAGCCGCGTATAGTTTAAATTTTCTTTTATATAGGCCATCGCCTTTGGATTTTTTTCTACGAAGACAGCTTCTTTTGCGCCCCGGCTGAGCGCCTCGATTCCAATGCCTCCGCTTCCTGCAAATAAATCAAGAAAACTGCAGTCGTAAATATATGGTGCGAGCATATTAAATAAAGTTTCCTTAATCCTGTCTGTTGTCGGTCTTGTGTCCAGACCATCCAGAGTTTTTAACTGTAATCTTTTTGCCGAGCCTGCGATTACTCTCATTTTTTCTCTCCCAATTTTTGTCACATTTTTCATTTTATTATAAATAGACAAGCGGAAAATGTCAATGAAAGCCATAGATTTCCATATTGGTACATTGGCATCAAGCGTCCTCTTTATCAAAGAAAAAAGCACCCGGCGGATTCTCTTGTTTATCCGTCAGATGCTTTTTCTCTCATACTACTTTGTTTTACGTCAAATCAAAGTTATTTGCCAGCCATCTGCTTTTCCTGCTGTTCGATCATTTTCTTAACCATATAACCACCAACAGAACCATTCTGTCTGGAAGTAAGGTCTCCGTTGTAACCGTCAGATAACGGTACTCCTAATTCGTTTGCAACCTCATATTTGAATTTGTCAAGTGCACCCTTTGCTTCAGGTACGGCTGCTCTGTTAGATGAACGATTTGCCATTTTCATATTCCTCCTTTTTGTAACTTTGTAACTTTATCTTTGTTACACTGATAGTATATGGAGGATTTAAATTATTACACTGGAAGTTCCTTCATGTTCTGACAAATTTTTTAACCATTCATTTTCATTTTTCAAAAGCCAGTTACAAGCCTCATTTGCCTTCTGAAGAAGTCCGGCATCCTGATATACGTCCCCCAGACGGAAGTCCATAAGACCGCTTTGGCGGATTCCAAACAAATCGCCCGGTCCCCGGAGCCTGAGGTCTTCGCCTGCGATTTTAAATCCATCATTTGTCCGGTTTAAAATATCCAGCCGTTCTTTCGTTTCTTTTGATTTTGAACTGCTCATGAAAATACAATACGACTGATGTTTTCCGCGTCCCACGCGTCCTCTGAGCTGATGAAGCTGTGCCAGTCCGAACCGCTCCGCATTTTCAATCATCATAACAGTAGCATTCGGCACATCTATCCCAACCTCAATGACGGTTGTAGATACGAGAATTTGAATTTCATTTCTGCCAAACCGCTCCATGATATCATCTTTTTCGGCCTGCTTCATTCTCCCGTGAAGACAAGTTACAGTAATTTCATTTCCCATCTCCTCCTGAAGCATCTCTGTATAATCAATTACATTTTCCACTTCCAGATGTTCACTTTCCTCTACCATAGGGCAAATAATATAGCACTGCCTTCCCTGCGCAATTTGTTTTTTCATAAATGCATATGCCGTCCGGCGGTATCCGGTATCTACAACACAGTTCTTAATAGGAAGCCGGTTGGCCGGAAGCTCATCAATCACGGAAATATCCAAATCTCCATATAAAATGATGGCAAGCGTTCTTGGTATCGGCGTCGCACTCATAACCAGTACATGCGGCGCGCCGCCTTTCCTGGCAAAGGCTTCTCTCTGTTTGACACCGAAACGATGCTGTTCGTCTGTTACCACCAGCGCCAGGTTATCATAAAACACTTTATCCTGAATCAAGGCATGTGTTCCAATAATGATTTTTGCAAGTCCACATTCAATTTTATCATAAACTCTTCTTTTTTCTTTTATACTCATGGAGCCGGTAAGAAGGACTGTCTTGACAGGAATGTTGTATTCCTTGAGAAGCTTTGTGACAGATTCATAATGTTGTCTTGCCAGCACCTCTGTCGGAGCCATCATCGCTCCCTGACAGCCATTTAATGCAGTATTAAGAAGAGCCAGTACCGCAACAATTGTTTTACCGGATCCCACATCTCCCTGGACCAGCCGGGACATGACCGTGTCAGAAGCCATATCCTTTGCAATATCAGACCAGACCCTTTTCTGGGCTTTTGTAAGTTCATATGGTAGCTTCTGAATAAATTCTTCTACCTGCCCGGTCTTTTTCATTACATATTCATTGACCAGCTTTTCATTATTTTCCTTCAGCTTCCGGAGCGATATAATAAACATCAGAAATTCTTCAAAGACAAGACGTTCTCTTGCCCGATAAAAGGCTTCTTTGTCTCCTGGAAAATGAATCCCCCGGATAGCATCGTGATACTCTGCCAATCCATATTTTAACCGGAGTTCCTCCGGCAGAGTGTCTTGTGTCAAATCCAGGTTTTCTATAACCTGTTTTATTGCTTTTACAACTGCATTATTTGAAAGTCCCGCGGTCAGCCCATATACCGGCTGCAGAGTATCTAATTTTTCTTCGTACTTTTCACTCGGATAATAGATTTCCGGATGCTCCATAACAATTTCAGATTTTCTTGCCATAATCCGGCCCCGAAGGGTAATCCGCCCGCCTTTTGCAAGGGTGTTTCTTAAAAACGGCATATTAAACCAAATCACACGAAGGGTGCCCGTGATATCCTTTACATGTACCGTTGTCACCTGCATATGCCGGTTTCCTGACACCTGTACTTTTCCATACAGTATTCCGCTAACAGTCATGACCCTTCCTTCTTCCAGTTCGCTTATGGGTACTGCGTCTTCATATACATCATAGCTTCTGGGATAATACCGGAGCAAATCACCTGCTGTGTAAATCCCCAGCTTTTGAAAGAGTTTTTCAGTTTTTTCTCCAATCCCTTTTAATTCACGAATTCTGCTCTGCTCAATCATATCTCTTTTCCTGCTAAAAAATAAGGCCAGACCCCGCAGTGGAACCTGACCTCTTTTATTTATTCAACTGCCAATACGTAATAATAAATCGGCTGTCCGCCAAAATGCACATCTACATCAAGTTCCGGATATAATGCTTCCACTTCTTTCGTAAATGATTCTGCATCTGCTTCTGTTACCTCTTCCCCATAATAAAGGCTGATTAGTTCGGAATCATTATCCACCAGTTTGGAAAGCAGCTCTTTTGTAGTATTGTTTATATCCTTGCCAACTGCAAGAATACCGCTGTCACCAATTCCCATAATATCGCCTTCATGAATCTCCTTATCATCGATATGGGTATCCCTTACTGCATAGGTAATCTGTCCGGATTTCACATTCTTGATTTCTTCAAGCATTGTCTCTTCATTAGAAGCCGCGTCTCCTTCCGGATCAAAATTAATCAATGCTGTAATTCCCTGCGGCACTGTTTTGGTCGGGATAACAATGATTTTCTTGTCTTCTACGAGGTCTTTTGCCTGATTTGCCGCAAGTACAATATTTTTATTGTTTGGAAGAATAAATATACTTTCTGCGTTCACATTAGAAATCGCATTTAACATATCTTCCGTACTTGGATTCATGGTCTGGCCGCCTTCAATGATGTAATCAGCGCCCAATTCCCTGAAGATTTCGTTCATGCCTTCGCCAATCGAAACAGCAATGAATCCCATTGGTTTTGCCGGCTCCTTTTTTGCCGCTTCCGCCTGCTGCATAGCAAGTTTTTCCGCATCTCGGATCAATTTCTCATGATGTTCTTCTCTCATATTGTCAATCTTCATGCGAGATAACTGTCCGTATGTTAATGCCTTTTGGATTGCAAGTCCTGGGTCATTCGTGTGTACATGAATTTTTACCACATCATCGTCTGCGACACATACAATGGAGTCACCCAGAGAAGAAAGATATGCCTTAAATTCTCTCTCGTCTTCTTCTGTAAATTCTTTTTCTGTTAAAATAATAAATTCCGTACAATACCCAAATTTGATATCCGCTGTCTCCTGCACGTCAATCTTTGCAGCAACTGTACCAGCTTCCGGTTTAATTGCGCTGTAATCAATTTCCTTACCGAGAAATGCGTCATAAGCGCCACGGATTACTTCCAGGAGTCCCTGTCCTCCGGAGTCTACTACTCCCGCTTCCTTGAGTACCGGAAGCATATCCGGAGTCTTCAAAAGAACCTCCTCCGCATAAGAGATCACTGCCGGAATAAATTCTTCCAAATCATCTGTTTCCAGCGCCATCTCAGCTGCTTTCTCTGCGATTCCGCTTGCCACCGTAAGAATCGTACCTTCCTTCGGCTTCATAACTGCTTTATAAGCTGTATCCCGCGCTCTCTTACATGCGGCCGCAAGAGCAGCAGCATCAATCTCACCTTCTTCACGGATTGACCTTGTAAAACCACGAAGAAGCTGTGAAAGAATCACACCAGAGTTACCTCTCGCTCCCCTCAGGGAACCAGAAGAGATTGCTTTGGCAAGTTCCCTGATGTCTGGATTATGAAGTGCAGTCACTTCCTTTGCCGCAGCCATAATCGTAAGGGACATATTTGTTCCTGTATCACCATCCGGAACCGGAAATACATTTAACTCATTAATGAGTTCTTTTTTTGCTTCAATATTCTGTGCGCCCGCAAGAAACATCTTCGCAAGCATATCCACCTGGATTGTTTTCGTAGCCACCTTTAAATCCTCCTTAACTAATCAATGTTTCTTACGCCTTCAATATAGATAGTGATCTTATCTACAGGCATTCCTGAGAATTCTTCCACACGGTATTTCACGTTACTGATCAGATTATCTGTTACAGCCGAAATACTCACGCCATATGAAACAACAATATGAAAATCCAGAGCCACATGATTATCTTCCGTAATATTTACCTGAATACCTTTTGTCAGACTCTCGCGTTTCAGAAGATGCACCAGTCCATCTTTCACATTGACTGCAGCCATTCCTACAATACCAAAACATTCCACTGCCACAGAACCTGCATACTTTGCAATTACATCAGAATCAACCGTAATAATGCCAAGATCTGTACTCATACAACCTTTCATATTAATAACCTCCACTTTTATAGTTAATTACTAATTCGCATATTAACAGCAATATTATACTCTCTTTTGCACTATATTACAAATACAAAATATCAGAAAAAGAAAAAACCCAGATTTCAAAGAGAAATCTGAGTCCCGTTCGCTTTTCTTATGCACGCTCTACTTTTCCTGACTTTAAGCAAGAAGTACATACATACATCTTCTTTGTTCCGCCGTTTTCTGTCTTTACACGAACGGATTTAACATTTGATTTCCACATCTTTGGTGTCTTTCTATGAGAGTGACTTACATTATTACCAAAGTGAGCACCCTTTTCGCAAATAGCACATTTAGCCATGACTGCACCTCCTAACGCTCATATATAGTCCGATCTCCGAACTTACAACACTAGATATTCTAACAGAATATTTTGAGGAATGCAAGCACTATTTCGTATTTTCTGTTATTAACAACAAAATAAATTGTATCCTGCCAATATACACAGAATCACACACAAAACTTCCACGAAGGTATTTGGCAGAAGAAGCGCCAATATAATACCTACCGCCATCCAAAATAAAGCAAATCCGATAATACGTTTCAGAACATATCCCCTCTTCTAAAACGCTTTATCATATTTTATGCAGCATAACAGAAAAAAATGTCTGACTGCTTCAAACCGTATCAGAGTTCTTCTGCTTCTTTTTTATTTAAAATATCTACAACGTCACTTTCTGTCATTGTATCATTCTTTCCTGCTGTAAATTTATCCACAACATCCGGAACCATATCAAGGATTTTTGTGATCGTATCCTGATTTTTGATATTTACAAGTCTGGTATGTCCATTCTGAATGACCAGCACTGCACAAGGAGTCAGCTTTCCGCCAATACCGCCTGCTCCTTTATCCTTCTTATCCGTTCCCCATGCTCCGGCGCCTACCGCAAAGGAAACATCCACAAGGGGCAGAATAATCGTATCTTTGATTTGAATCGCTTCTCCTACAACAGTCTTTGAAGTAATCACACCATCCATCCCTTCAAAGAGAGCTTCCACTGTTCCTTTAAAATTACTGTCTGCCATATCCAATTCCTCCTAATATTATAATTCAAAACTTTTTATATCTTTATATGTTGTCCGTATATCCCCGCTCCAAACCAGGTTCCACAGGAATGCTGCTACTGTACTTAACCGTATGTTTCCCTTTATATAAACAGTCCCTTTTAAAATCTGTTTCTCAAAATCCGGCGTAATTGTTACGTGGTCTGCAAAAACAGGATACATGATAGCTAGTCCTGCCAATACCTGTCCTGTTGTGCAGGGATCATCAAATCCAAAAAGGATATCTGCCCGTAATTTCTTCGGTTTTAACTTCCGAAGGAATCGAAATACTTCTTTTTTTAGTTTTTTAAACGCCTTCACATGTATTTCATTTGTAAGAAACTCTTTCAGTTTTTCCTTTTTCCGAAATAATTCTTTTATTTTATGAAAAATGTTCTGCGCTTTTTGAGTATTTTCCCGAATGGCTTCAGGCTTTTCGCTGCTTTTTTCGCTTTTCTCATGTATTTCTTCCTTGATTTCCAAAGTTTCCTGAGCTTTCTGAGGCTGATCTTCATTCCGTTCTTCCTTTTCTTTTTCATCTTCTTTTTCCTTTTCATCTTGTTTTTTTTCTTTTCTGCTTTTCTGTTCTTCCTTCTTTTCCACTCTTGTTTCCGAAAGTTCTTCTTCCTCGGCTGTTTGTTGTCCTCCGGTCATTTTTTTCCATGCTGCTCTTGCTCTCCACTTTAAAGTATTGTTTTTAAAATATATATCCACCTGAAGCAGATGCAAAAGCCATGTAGCTGTTCCTTTTATTTTTAGTGTATCCAAATTCCCGTCACATTTTCCGGCTATTTCATATCGAATCGGAACAAAAAGGACAATACAAGCCAGCAATACTAATATTCCCAGTATTACTGCCAGTATGATGCCTGCTATTTTTAAAATCAAAAGTAATATATGTAGCATCGCTAACCTTCCTGCTCTTTTTTTATGATATAGGAGCGAATATCTGCCCCTTTTGTTTCATTATACACCTCTTTGGTGATTTCTTCCACCAATTCTAACGCTTCCTCATATTCTTTTGCAATCCCAACGACAAAATAATCCTTTTTCGGATAGCCGGGTTGTAAAAACAGCGCCGAATTACAGATTTCCAACTGATTTCTTTCGTTGGAAGCCAGAATAATTACATAAATGTTTATCTGCAGCTTTCCGTTTTTTAATTTCCGGATAACCTTATTTTTTTTCTTTTCAAGTCCCGGAGACAAGTAAAGATTGCGATAAAATTTCATGATACCATCTCCATTTTAATAATATGCGTCAAATACCTGCTTTGCAATATTTACTGCTTTAGCCGAACCATCTGCCGATTCAATAATTACACTGATTACAAGATCCGGATTGTCCACATTTGCGATACCGATAAACCAGGAATGATCTTTTTCCTTATCTGAACTATATTCTGCTGTTCCGGTTTTTCCTGCCGCCGTGTAGTTTTGTCCTTTTAAAACGGATGCTGTACCATATTCTGTTACGGATGTCAGGTAATCTTTTAACTGCGCTGCCTCCTGTGATGATAAAAGCCGTCCGTATTTTTCCGGTCTTGTTTCTTCTATCACACTGCCCGTATAATTGGTTACAGAATCAATCAGATACGGTTTCATAAGTGTTCCGCCATTTGCAATAGCAGAGGTAATAAGCGCCATATGATAAGGACTTACCTGTGTCTTTCCCTGCCCCATGGCTGTCATCATGCGGTCGGCATCATCAGCGCCTTTTTTCAGCATAAATTTACTTTTACTATAAGGCAGCTCACATGGCAGTTCTGAATCAAACAACAGGTCATTGGCCGTACTGCGGAACTTTCCAATATCAAGCGACAGACCGATGTTGGAAAAAGATGTATTGCAGGAATAGGCAAGGCTGTCTCTAAATGACACTTCTCCATGTACATGTCCATTATAACAGTGAATAGACACACCGGAAGCTTGAATTGCTCCTTTACAATTATAAGTATAAGCATCATACCCGGGATTTTCCCGCATATATTCGAGCGCCGTAACAACTTTAAAAGTAGAACCCGGTGCATACTGCCCTTGTGTGGCACGGTTTAACAGCGCGCTGTTCGATTCATCTGTACTTAAAGTTTCCCAATTTTGTGCTACTGTATTCGGGTCAAAATCCGGTTTGGATACCATTCCTACAATTTTACCGGTTGCTGGCTCCATAACAATGACGGCCCCTTTATTATTTCCCAGTGCATTGTAAGCCGCTTCCTGTATATTGACATCCAGAGTTGTGACAACATTATCTCCAATATTTTTCTGATCCTGAAATTCCGTTTTCAACTTTTCAAGGAAGAAAGCATTTGAAGTCAGAAGTTCAAAATTAGCCAGGGACTCAAGCCCGCTTTTACCCTTTGCCGTATATCCGATTACATGTGCGAACATATTGCCATAGGGATATTGCCTTGTCTCCGTTCCATCCTCCGCAACATTTGTCTGCGCGAGAATATTCCCGTTTCTGTCAAGAAGTTTTCCCCTTACAACACGGTCGGCATAAGAATCCTGTCTCCCATTATGAGGATTTCGGATAATATCACGGCTTTCTGCAATATTAAAGTAAGCGATATATCCCATCATAACAATAAAAAGTGCCACAAATGCATAAGTAACTCTAGCGAATTCTTTGTTCCTTGCGCGTTTTTTCTTCGCTTTGTTTCGGTCTTCGCGGTTTGCTTCCCTGCGGTCTTTTCTGGACATTTCCCGCTTCTCTTCTTTTCGTTTTATTTTCTTGTCCGCTTCTCTTAACTCGTAGCTTTTCCTTCTTTTTTCTTTCAATATCGTCTTCCTCGTCTTCCCTTAATATATATAACCCCTGAATGATTGCAAACATAATCAAAGTGCTGAGCAGTGAGCTTCCGCCATAGCTGACCAGCGGCAGCGTAACTCCGGTAGAGGGAATAAACTTCGTCACTCCTCCAATATTTAAAAACACCTGAAATATGTAGCATGTACCAAGCCCTAACGCAACCAGTTTGTAGAACAGGGTATGAAGCTGCATGGATATATTCAGGAACATTACATAGCAGCTCACACAGATCAAGATGATACAAAGTGCAAAGATAAGCCCCATTTCCTCAGAAATAGCGGAAAAAATAAAATCCGATTCCGCAACCGGGATTGTGTCCGGAGCTCCCTGATAAAGTCCCATACCAAACCAGCTCCCAGTACCTATGGCAAATAGGGATTGAGCTACCTGGTATCCTCCGTCTGAATAAGAAGCAAATGGGTCCTTCCATGCAATGACTCTGACGCGCACATGGTTAAACAGGTAATAAGCCAGTACTGCCGCCATGCTTCCAGCTCCGGCGCCCGCCAATATATAAAGTGGCTGTCTGGTTGCGACATATAACATCACAAGATATACAATAAAAATGATAAGCGCCGCCCCCAGGTCTTTGGAAGCCACCAGAATCAACACATGGAAAGCGGCAAGCGCTGTGGTAATCACGATATCTTTAAATTTTGTTGACATTTTAAAGCTGGATGCCACAAAAAAAACAAAAATAATTTTTACCAGTTCCGAAGGCTGTATATTGATACCTGCAATTTCAAATCCAAGCATTGCACCTCCGGTTCTCCGCTTCATGACAATTCCTACCACAACAACCGCTGCAAGAGATACAATACCAGCAACTGCATAAAAATTTCTCCATTCCGAAAGAAGCTTAAATTTTCTTATAATAACCGGCACTACCAGACTTATGGCAATGGCCGCCGACGCAATCACGAATTGTTTTACGGCAATGGTATAATCCAGACGCGTGAGCATGATCATGCCAATGCAAAGAAGCATACACATATTATTCACAACGAGCCTTGATACTTTCGGATAAATTAATGTATATAAAATAATAGTTGCCCCAAACAGTACTACTTGCATCAGATAAAATGCCAGAACCTTCATATCCTCTTTTTCAAGATACATAACAAGATAAGCAATCAGCTGTATCATAAACATGATAATCGTTTGATTCCTCAGCATATTTTTCTTTCTGTCAGGATTCTGGTAACCAAAAATGCTGAAGCATGTAAACGTGTACATCGTCACCAGTATAATCATCAGATATTTTGAAAATTCTATAATAATATTTACCAAACCTTCACCTACTTTACTCCCCGTTTAAAATGCCCTCTTGTATATTCTGAGTTTAGAAGTTGTCCCTCTTTTTCTCCGCCAAATGCTTTCTTACAAAGATGAATGACCGTATATACCTGGTCAGCTTTTTCTATAGTAAAGTCCAGACGTATACGTGAAAAATCAAGTCGCCTTATTTCATCTGTCAAATCAAAAAGTACAAGAGGGATGCAGTTATACATAATATTATAACAATATCTGCAATAATTTTTAACTGCAAATTTCTTTTTATAGCGGTCGGACAGATACAGGGTTCCTTTCTTTTTTGAACATCCACTTGTTGTCTTCCAGATGCAGTTTGCAGTAATCATGACTGGCTGATAGCCGTAAACAGTCAGAATTCCGCCCGGTCCAAGCTCAGAAAGCTCTCTGCTATTTAACTCCGGCGACACAGTATATTCTTTAATCGCTGTCTGTTTTATAAATTCTTTGCTCTTCCGGTTAAATACATACATATTATAATCAGATATAATGGTTTTCGGATAATTCTTGTTTTGCAGCCATTCATAACTTTCCCAATTACGAATCATGATTCCATCATAGAGCCCGGTGATTCTCTCATATATTTTTTCGTAATAATCAGCCGTCATTTGCCGGAAAATATACGGCATCGAAAAATAAATCTGTTTTTCTGCAGGATTCTCTTTTAATATATGAACCACGTTATCGTCCAGCGCAATATCCCCCTCCACATAAATCGTATGAATTCCAGGTATTTGAATCACCGCAGACAATTGCTCCGCAGTCTGGACAGATACATCTGTAACAGGCATATCTTTTGGTGCCATCCGCTTTTCTTCACTGGAAGTCCCAGGAGATTCCGGACGCATCCTGGATACCTTTTGTTGTCTTCTATAATCTCCAAGTACAGTCTCTTCCAATGTCTGAAGCCCATTGCGGCGCAGCTCATTCAACGCCTGCATCGGAAGAAATATATTTTAATCCATTTCGATTACTAATGTATCAAAAACAAATGCTGTATTCCCGGTTTTTTTCATCTGCTTTTCGACTCTTTGAATGTCAAGGGGCGCCTTCTGTGCTGTCTGGACGATTTCGCCTTCTGATACAACAGAATAAATATCCTTCTTACCTTTATATTCCATGCATAGTTTAGCATGTTTTCCATTAGAAAGTATTAACTTACCATTAATTTTTTCTTTAATTTTGTAATCTCTATCCCTGGCAGCTTCTTCTTTTGCAGCTTCTGGCCGACAGAGGGAAATCATTTCTTTTCCATTATGTCTTTTATAATAGCCGTCTGTATAACCGCGTCTCCTATATGCATTTTCCAATTCTTTTCTGTCTTTTTCCGACACATGATACCCTGCTTTTCCTTTTTCCAAATACAAATCCGCATATTTTCTATAGAGACGGGTGACCGTGTATACATATTCCGGCTGTTTCATACGTCCTTCAATTTTAAAAGAATCGATTCCGGCTTCTATTAATTCCGGAAGCATCCGGATAACAGACAAATCTTTCATGCTAAGCAAATCCTTCGGCTTACTGTCAGCAATACTGTATGGCAGGCGGCATGGCTGCGCACACTGCCCCCTGTTCCCGCTGCGTCCTCCTATCATACTGCTGAGCAGACACTGTCCGGAATAACAGTAGCACATCGCACCATGTACGAAGCATTCTATTTCAAGTCCGGTCTTTTCCTTCATATCACGAATCTCAGAAAGAGAAAGTTCTCTTGCCGGAACAATTCGTTGTGCTCCAAGCTTTCCAAAAAATCTGGCCCCTGATGTACCTGTTACTGTCGCCTGTGTACTCACATGAATGGGAAGGTCCGGAAAATTCTCTTTTATCAGACGCATAACGCCAATGTCCTGTACAATTACTGCATCCAGTCCCTGTTTATAATAAGGGAGCAGATAATCATATAATTCATCCAGTTCCACGTCCTTTAATAATGTATTTACGGTCAGATAGATTTTTCGACCATGCAGATGCACATAATCAATTGCCTGCAGAAGCTGTTCCTGCTCCGGGTTCTCTGCATAAGCCCTGGCTCCAAACCGGCTGCCTC
>CALFCS010000099.1 GCA_937950565.1 uncultured Lachnospiraceae bacterium | reverse complement strand
CTTGTGAATGTGCAGAACCCGGCGCTACCAGCGCTTTGCCGATTGGATCTGTAAACGGTCCGATTGGAGAATCTGCTGTCAGCACGCCAACTCCACCGCCGCCATCTGCAAAGTAAAGGAAGAATTTCTCTTTTCCGTCAATGGTCTTATGTGCTGCGGCCGGAGCCCAGGAGCATGCCGCCCATTTTGCAGCGCCTTCCGGATTATTCTTTCCTGCTACCGGAATAGAACCATGATCTGTCCAGTTCACCATATCCGCAGATGAAATCACATTAATTGTATTAATATGGGAATATCCGTTATCCACAGAGCCATTATTACATGCCTCGTATTCCTGAGAGTCATTCGTCATGTAAATATATACTCTTCCGTTATATTCCATTGCATACGGATCTGCTCCGAATTTGTGGTCTACCAGCGGGTTCGCAGTACCTACTGCCTTTGCCGCAGGATTCTTATCTGCCAGTGACAGAGCTGAGGTTGCATCTCTCAAAGCCTTAGCCGCCACATCTACTGCTTCCTGCTGCGCTTTTGCATCATCATTTACCTTATTGGCTTCATCCAGAGCTGCTTTAAACTTCTTCCAGCTCGTTGCTGTGTATTTTGCTTCTTCTCCGACAGATTTTGCCACTTCAATTGCAGCTTTCAGCTCTGTCTTATCTGCAGCAAGCTCTACAACCTTACCGGTAACCTTGAAGTTATCAAGATAACCAGTATAGTATTCGCCTACACCACTCTCGCCCCATGGACTCCACGGTGCCTTGCCGATATAGAAAATCGGATTTCTTCCCAGAATATCCAATACCGGAATCAGTCCGTCCTGGACAACCGGTTCTGCGTCGCCAACCTTGATACTTGTACTTGTCTTTCCTAAGATAACCTCTACATGCACCCAGTCACTTGCATTAATCGGAGCTGCTGTAAGTGTCGGTCTTGATCCATTATTCTTATAACGCTCAATCTTAATTTCACTGCCTACCATTGCTCCGATGTATTCCTCTTTCAGATATACCGGATCAGCTGCAGACGGTGCTGCATAGAACGGCCAGTTTGAAGCTCCCTTCATATCAAAGGAAATGGTCATCTCTTCCACACCCTTCAACAGGCTGCTTCCATCCTCCTTCTTTACATCCAGCCAATTGGTATTGGTTCCATCGAGATGCAGTACCTTCCTGTCCCCATCCGTTACAATCTCTCCCTTCGGCTCCGCAACTGCCTGGCCTCCCTTGAAACCAGTCTCTACGTCATCAAAGGTAAAATCCACGAGAACTACTTCTTCTGTAGTCTCATCAGCAGCCGCCACAGGAACCTGTGGTATCAGCATCAATGCTGTCATAAATGCTGCTGTCATTCGAAATAGTTTTTTTCTTTTCATCCATTTTCCCTCCTTATCTTTTTTTGAATTACAAGAAAACATACGTATATTTTTATATTAAATCTTTCCTGACATATTTCAACCCGACAAAGAATAGATTTTCAAGAAAAAACTATACTTTTTTCGATTTTTTAATAAAAATTATTGTTATAACAGAATTTCCTCCCGGAGGTGAAAAGAATAAATGATTTTTTCTTTTACTTTCTTATGGGTAATCTGTTCCAGTGCCTTTGCATAATAATCAAGCTGTGCATGATATTTCTCAGTAAGCTCCCCGGCAGTCCTGACCTTGTCCGTCTTATAATCCAGCACCACCAGTCCGCCCTCTTCCTCAAAATATACATCAATAATTCCCTGTACAAGAATCAGTTCCCCTTCCGGCTCTCCGGAATAGAGTTCCCGGGCTTCCACCCCAAGGACAAATGGCTGTTCCTTCCAAAGGCATCCGTTTGCCGCACATGCCCGCATCCGTTTGCCTGCAGTGCTTTCCAGAAATGCAAGAATATCTTTCATCTGGATACAATCCGCCATCTCTTCGGTCATTTTCCCCGCTCCTGTGAATGTTTCCACTGCATGTACCAGCGTTTCCTCTGTGTACTCCTCCCGGAAATCAAGCAATTCCATGAGTCTGTGATAAGCAGTCCCCCTTCCGGCTCCGGAAAGCTTCTGCGTTTCCTGAAGGAACCTCGGAAGCAGAGGAATTACCTCCGGCTCCTCGTACAGTGCCTCCCCGGCTTCCATTGCCTGTTCTGAGGCATACTCCGCAAGCTCGGACACAGCCTTACGCTTTTTCAACTCCGACACCGTAAACTTCAACTTCTGCATCCGGCTGCCTGCATATGGATATTGATAACCAAACTGTTTTTTCAATTCTTCTTTCACAGCCGGCTCATAAATCTGCCCCGCGTCCCAGTTCTCAAGAATCCCTTTCGTAATCCTTTCCGCAGTCTCTTCCTCCACTGACTCCGCTACAATATCTTCCAGCGTCAGCGTATGGACACGAATCGGCACATCCGGAGTCATCCGCACAAGCGCAGGCAGAATCCAGTCCCAGTAAGTAACCGCCTTGCTTAATCTTTCGAAACTCAATTCCTCCTTCCTGCGGTTTCGCACCATCTCGAAGCTTTCCAGTTTCTTCTCCACATTTGCCATCGTTCCCGTAAGGATCAGTTTTTCTTTTGCACGGGTAAATGCGACATAAAGAACCCGAAGCTCTTCTCCAAGACTGTCAAGCTGCTCATTCTTCTGAATCACTTTTTTAATAATGCTCGGACTCTGTGTCCTTTTTTCCAGATCGACTGCATCCAGTCCGACACCCAGTCCTGCGTGAAAGACTACGCTGCTCCTTACGTCCTGCATATTCATGCGTTTTCCCATACCCGCCACAAAGACCACCGGGAATTCCAGTCCTTTACTCTTATGAATGGTCATAATGCGTACCGTATCAGACTGCTCATCTGTAAGCGATGCCTCTCCATAATCTACATTGTATTTTTTCAATTGTCCTATATAACGGATAAAATGAAACAGCCCTTTATAACTGGCAGACTCAAAGGTCTTTGCCTTTTCCAGCAGCATTTCCAGATTAGCGCGGCGTTGTTCTCCTCCCGGCATGGCAGACACAAAATCCAGATATCCGGTATCTGTCAATATCTTCCGAAGCAGTTCCTGTATCGGTGTATAAGGAACCTTTTCCCGGAAGGATTCTATCTGTCCGAGACATTTCCGAAGTTTCCTCTGAAGCTTCTCATCCCTTCCTTCCTTCTCGTAACAGGAAACTGCCCGGTAAAACGGAAGCTCCCGGTATTCGCTTTTGATCTCGGCAAGCTCTTCCTGTGACAATCCTCCAAAAGGAGAAGAAAGTACTGCCGCAAGCGGCAGATCTTGCTGGTTATTACCAATCACCCTCAGATAATCCAGAAGTACACCGATTTCCTGTGTTTCAAAATAACCTTCTCTCGTGCCTGCACATGCCGGAATTCCTTCCCGGTTCAATACTTCTGCAAAGGTATCTGCAAATCCCTTGACACTCCTGGTCAGAATCACAATATCGGAATACCGGACCGAGCGGAATCTTCCGCTTTCTTTATCCACGACCTGGTATGTTCTCATCAGCTCGCGAATCTGCCCTGCTATGGCACGAGCCTCCAGCTCGCGGTCTGACAATCTGCCTCCACCTGGTTTTCCGTCCTGTCCTGATATATCAACCTCTTCTCTGGCGCTGCCACTGTCAATGACAAGCACCTCTGTCTTCGTACCTGTATCTTCCTGCTCTTCTGTCTGTTCTTCTTCCTGCCCTTCTATAGACGCCCGTTCCTTTCTTATCGGATATTCCGGATAAGCTGCGCCGGGGTACAGAGCCGCATTGTCATCATAGCCAATCCCGCCAAGTCCTCTTGTCATAATCTGCCGGAAAATATAGTTCACACCCTCCAGAACCTCTGCCCGGCTTCGGAAATTCTTATGCAGATCAATCCTCTGCATTACACTGTCCGACAAGCTGTATGTATCATACTTTTCCATAAAAAGCTCCGGTCTCGACAAACGGAACCGGTAAATACTCTGCTTAACATCCCCTACCATAAAGATATTATAACGTCCCTCTGACACTGCAGAAATGCTGGTCAGGATTGTCTCCTGTATCAGATTACTGTCCTGATACTCGTCAATCATGATTTCTTCATACTGTCTCCTATATTCTTCAGCTGTCCGGGATGGAACAAGCTTCCCATCCTCCTGTCTGGTAAGAATGCGGAGCGCGTACTGCTCCATATCGGAGAAATCAATCAGATTCTTTTCCCGTTTGCTCTCTTCAAACCGCCCGGCAAATTCTTCCACCAGCTCTGCCAGCACCTGCATCTGGGGGCGGCAGAGACGGATATCAGAAAGCATCTCCTCCACATCCTGATAAAAATACTGAGAAGCAAGGTCGCCTAGCAGCCCTTTTACCTCTTCACGAATTGCCTTTACCTTGGCTGTCTTCCTTTCAGAAATTGTCTTGCCCCTATTTGACGCAAGCTTCATCCAGCTGATTTCCCGCATTTTTTCATTTAATTTTCCATAAGAATCTGCTGCCAGAAAGTCTTCTATCATATACAGGTCACTTGTAAGCATTGGCTCATAAGCCATCGGTCCGTCCGCCTCCTTGCATATGGAAAGTCCCATACGAAGAAGCTCTCTGGCATCCTGAAGGCACTTCCGTGTATGCTTCATCACAAGCGCCACATACGGACTCTTCTCCAGCTCTTCCCGTGTATCTGCCTGGTAAGCAGCCACACAGGAAGCAAGCCAGCCCTTTGCATCGGGATAGCTGCGGGAAAATTCATAAATTTTTAGAATCAGCTCTTCTATCTTCCTGTCATCCCTCCCATTTCCATAAGCCGAGGCAAATGCAAGAAACGGTTCTTTTCCTTCCTGATATTTATCTTCCAAAAGCTCCTCCAGCACATCACGGCGGAGAAGCTTCAGCTCCCCTTCTTCGCCCACGCGGAAGGAAGGGTCCAAATCTATGACATGAAAATGATCCCGGATTACCGACAGGCAGAAGCTGTGGATTGTTGTGATCTGTGCATTGTGAATCAAGGTCGCCTGCCGCATGAGATGCTCATTCTCTGGCTCCTCCTCGAGCTTTTTCTCGATTGCCGTGCGGATACGGTCTTTCATTTCTGCCGCCGCCGCTTCTGTAAATGTCACAATCAGAAGCTGATCTACGCTGGTGGGATGCTCTTTTGCTGTCAGCATCGTAATGATACGTTCCACCAGTACAGCTGTCTTACCGGAGCCTGCAGCCGCTGACACAAGAATATTCCGTCCTCTTAGCTCAATTACTTTCTGCTGTTCTTCTGTCCATGAGATTCCCATGTCTTTTCGTCCTCCTTCCCCTGCTTCATTGCCGCTATCGCTTCTTCTTTGCTCATCTTCTCAATATCCCGGTAATGATATCCCGGGACTTTGGTATCAAACCCACAGATATGCCGGTATTTACAGAAATCGCAGCCACTTTCCTGCCCTCTGCGATAAGGAGCCGCTTCCACTCTTCCCTCCAGAATCCGTTGATGAGTCTGGGCTACTTTCTTTACCGCATGATTCATCATTGCACGAAAATCCTCCTCAGATGCAGCCTTCGAGCTTTTTGACAGGCTTCCGTTCTTATTATATTTGACCGGAACCGCCAGCGATTCTCCCTGCGTCACCCGGTCCAGATGCCTAAGCGCCTCCGACTGAAGATTGATAATACCGTCTGGTTTTAATACTTTTAGAATATCCTCTTCTATGATAGAGCTTTTGCTCTCTCTCTCTTCTTTACTCCTTTTATCTACGAACGGATCCTGAATCCGGTAATAGAAGACACCTGCTGGTATCACTTCTTTCCCCACATGACGCTTCTCCTCCATACGGACTGCCGCATCCATATACACCATCAGCTGCAGCTGCAGTCCATGATACAGCGCTACAACATCAAATGCCTTGCTCCCGGTCTTATAATCCATCACTTTCACATACACTTTGTCATCATCTTCACAAATATCAATCCGGTCAATTTTTCCATTTTCAAAACGGAATTCATAGGACTCCGGAATGAAATCACCTGCCTGAAGCTGTTTTGTCAGCGCCCACACTGTTCTTTCCAGCATCCACTTCATCCGCACAATCTTGTACTCATTGCGCGCAGAACTATACAAGACAGAATTGCCGTAATCCGCAATCGCTTCCTCAACACTTTCCCCTATATATTTCCTTCTTTCCTCTTCCGTAAGCTCTGTCCATTTCTTATGCTCTTTTTCTACTTTTCCAGAGAAAATCTCAAGAGCCCTGTGACAGACATTTCCCAAATCTACCGGCTGGAATTCATACTCCTTCCTCTCACGCAGCCCCAGACCATATGTGAGAAAATGTGAACATGCACAGGCTGCAAACCGTTCCATTCTTGTAATACTGTCTTCAAAATGCTCTCCATACAGCCTTCTTGCCACCGCCTGTGTAAGCCCGTCCTGCGGACAGCGGTAATAACCGGCACGCAGAACCCCGGTTAACTTCTCCTTCCACTTTTCATTTCCAAAATACCAGGAATACAGCTCCCGCCAGGCGTCATCCACGCCGCTTTCACTGCGAATTCCCCGAATCAGAGCTTCCTTCCCCATCTGTTCTGTCAACTCACGCCTTCCAAAGGTACTCCACTCCTCATCCTGAACCCGAAGCTTCGGATACATTTTACGAAGCTCCTGCACCAGATAAGATGGCCGTATACTCTTTCCATCGGATGACACTTTACTATAATAAACAAACAGTTTTTCCGATGGCTTTGTCAGGTTCAGATACAGGTAAAATTTCTGAATATAAGCCTGCTCCTTACCGCCCGGCGCCAGGGAAAGCTTCTCTTTGCCAAACCTTTCCCGGTCACGCTCGGACAACAGACCCGTGCGAAGAAGCGGGCCTGGAAGACAGGTATCATCCGCTCCCACGAAAATCAATGCCTTAATATCCTTTAGTCTTGTACGCTGGATATCGCCTGCCACCACCTGATCCATACTCGGAGGAATCACACCGACACGTGCCTCCGAAAGTCCTGCATCCAGCAATTGGCAGTATTCCTTTAAGCTGACCTGCTCGTCCCCCAGTAATTCTACAAACTTATCAAATAATTCCACAAGAATCCGGTACACCTGGGCATACTCCTTCGCCAGTGCAAGCTCTCCCTCCTCTTGAAAAGCCTGCTCCTGCTTCTTGAGCTTAAGCTGCATTTCCTCCTGTACCATAAACTCATAAACAGCAAAGGTAATATCCTTCACGGTTTTTCTCCGCTGCTTTAAGACAAACACAAGCGCATCAATCTTTTCCACAAATTTCACACGGCAGTGATTCAGACGCTCCAGCTCTTCCTCCGACATTTTCCCATTCTGTCTGACCCATCTCTCCTGCCATTTCTTATAGCCTTTGATGCCAAGACCAATCACATAATTCTCCATTGCACAGATATCTTCATAGGCAATACCTGTAAGTCCCGTATTAAAAAAGCGGAAAACACTTTCATAAGTAAAATTCTGCTCTGCCATATTCAGAAGGCTTCGAATGTATTCCACAAAGGAATTCTGGAGAATATTTCTCTTATGGTCCATAAATACAGGGATGTCATAAGCTTCAAACGCCTCCTCCAGATAGGGACCATAGGTGTCCATGCTTGCAGCTATCACACCAATCTCCCTGTATCTGTATCCTTCCTCCCTTGCAAGCGCACGTACCCGTCCCGCCGCCGCATATGCCTCTTCTCTCGGATTTCCGGCTATATGCAGGGAGACTGCATGTGTCGGTTCGTCGTATACTTCACTCCCGTATCGGAACAATCTACGCTCCAAAAAAGCAAGTTCTCCGTTTCTTCTGAAACGATAAGGTGTATTTTCATATTTATATATTGCCTCTTCAATCTCCACATTTCTTTCCTTTGCAATCTGAAGAAGCGCAGTCACCATATGTTTACTGAGCGCAAATAGCTGATATGGGTGTCTGTAAATATATGGATTCTCCCGCTCGTCCATTGTAACCGTGACAACTACCTTCCGGCAGTATTTAAGAAGCTCTCCAAGGAGCCTGTTCTGTACCGGTGTAAATCCGGTAAACCCGTCTAATACAACCGTACTGTTCTTTAATAATTCAGATTTTGAGACTTCTCTCCCAAGCACGTCCAGAAGTTCTTCCTTCGTAATATATTTTTTCTCCAGATATTTTGTAAATCCGCGGTACAGAATCTGAATATCCCTGAGTTTATAAGCCAGTGGGGAATCCTCCCCCGCTGACTCTATGACACGCTCCAACTCTTCCTCGCCAATATCATACTGGGCAAACTCCGACAGCACAGACTTTACTTCGCTGATATAGCCCATTTTCCGGATGTTCCCGCCAAGAACCTTCAGCTCATCCTCATAATCTCCCGCAATCTTGCGAAGCACCAGGCTCTTTCCCTCATCATCCAGAACCGGAAGACTACCTCCTCCCGTCTCTTCAAAGACACGATAAGCCAGACGCCCAAAACTTAAGACATCAATATTCATAATGCCATGGTCCGGATGCTTCGTGACAAGCTCCTTCTGTGTCTGCATCGTAAACTGCTCCGGTACAAGGATGATAAAATTCTGCTCCGGATGATTGATTGATTCCTTTATAATCTTGTTGTAAAGATCATATGATTTACCTGAACCCGACGGTCCGAAAATAAACTGTAGAGACATAATACGCTTTTACACCTTCATCCTTTCTTCCTGATTAACGCCCGAATCGCTTCCACCGCAACCTTTATTGCCTCATCCGTATCGTGAGCCTGTGCATTGGGAAGGCCCTGTTTTTCCCGCTCCTGGTTCGCCACCACAAGAAGTACGGTACCAACCCGGACTCTCCGATATGCTCCTACGATAAAAAGCGCCGCTGATTCCATCTCGGATGCCATGCATCCCATACGAATCCAGGCTTCCCATTTATTCTGCAGCTCATAGCTTACCGGATGAAGTTCCGGCTGATGCTGCCCGTAAAAGGAGTCCTTGCACTGTACGACTCCGGTATGATAAGCAGCCCCTGATTTTTCTGCCGCCTCTACAAGTGCATTTGTAATCTCCAGGTCCGGCACTGCCGGATATTCGATCGGAGCATACTCCTTACTGGTTCCTTCCATGCGGACAGCTCCTGTCGCAATCACCAGGTCTCCTCCACACACTTCTGTCTGCATACCGCCGCAGGTTCCTACACGGATAAATGTATCTGCCCCACAGTTTACCAGCTCTTCCATTGCAATGGATGCCGATGACCCGCCAATTCCTGTACTTGTAACACTGACCTTCACACCATCCAGCGTTCCGGTATAAGTGACAAATTCCCGGCTGTCTGCGACCAGGACCGGATTATCAAAATATGCCGCAATCTTCTCGCAGCGTTTCGGGTCTCCGGGAAGGATCACATATTTTCCCACATCACCTTCTCCAAGCTGTACGTGATACTGAACGCCTGCACCTTCTGTATAATCTACCATATCTCTTCACCTCTTTCTTTCTGCATCCAGGGAGAACGCAAGCGGGACCAGCTCTCCTAATGTATAAATCTGATAATGTTCTCTGTCCGTCGCCAGAATAATCTGAAAATCTGCATTGCAGAACTCCAGCATCACCTGCCTGCACACCCCGCAGGGCGGACAGAGATCCGTGACCTCTTCTTCACTTCCGCCAACAATACAGATGGCCCGGAATTCTCTTACTCCCTCGCTTACTGCCTTAAAGACAGCCGTGCGCTCCGCACAGTTCGTCGGCCCATATGCTGCATTTTCAATATTACACCCTGTATAGACAATACCATTTTCAGCAAGTAATGCCGCACCGACACGGAAGCTGGAATACGGCACATAGGAATACTTCCGCTGCTCCCTTGCAGTCTCTATCAGTTCCTGTATCTTCTTTTCCTCTAATCTTTCTGACATTCTGTCCTCATCCTTTCAGACATTTGATGATTCTGCTCGTTCCGAGTCTGTCTGCGCCAAGCCCTATAAAATGCTCCGCATCTGCAAGGTCTTTGATGCCGCCTGCCGCTTTTATTTTCACATTTTCCCCGACATGCTCTGCAAAAAGTGCAATATCTTCAAAAGTTGCACCGCCTGTTGAGAACCCGGTAGAAGTCTTGATGTAGTCCGCCCCGGCATTTGTTACGATTTCACACATTTTTATCTTCTCTTCTTCTGTCAGAAGACAAGTCTCGATAATCACCTTCAGGACATTCTCCCCGCAGGCCGCTTTGAGCGCCCGGATCTCACGTTCCACTGCTTCATACTTTTTATCCTTCACCCAGCCGATATTAATGACCATGTCAATCTCGTCCGCACCATTTGCAAGTGCATCCTTTGCCTCAAATTCCTTCACCGCCGTCGTGTTGTATCCATTTGGAAATCCAATTACCGTACATACCGCCATACGGCCTCCTACATATTCCTTTGCCTGCTTTACATAAGACGGCGGAATACATACGGACGCTGTTCCATACGCAATCGCATCATCGCAGATTCCTTTGATTTCTTCCCATGTAGCTGCCTGGGAAAGTAATGTATGATCCACCCGTCTTGTAATTTCTTTGTTATCTATCATTCGTCCGTTCTCCTTTTTTATCTATTAAGGTTATTATATCTCATTTCTCCAGTTTATCCAAGATTACTTTCCCTTGATATAAAAAAGCCAAAGTTTCTTATATAATGAAGAAATCCCGGCTCTCTTACCGAGAGCCGGGAGGGTTAAAAACCGCTTATTTATTTTCCATATTTTTCTATAAATCTCTGGATAATCGTTGCACATTCTGCACGGTTTGCGCTTCCCTGCGGGTCAAGCATCAGTTTTTCATCAATCGTCTTACCGGTGATGATTCCGTTACTTACTGCCCACTTCATCGCATCCTTTGCAAATGGCTGTACGTTTGCTGCATCCGGGAAAGAATTATAATCTCCGTTTGCAGTCACATCATACTTTTTATAATCCTTTGCGTAACGATACATCATCGTTGCCATCTGCTCACGGGTAACATTATCATTTGGTCCAAACATCTGCGTTCCGCTATATCCTGTTACAATCTTCTTGTCTGCCGCCCAGAGAACACATTCTGTGAACCACTGTCCTGCTGCCACATCTGAGAAGAGTGGATTGTAGGCTGTCTCCGGCTGGCCATTCATCTTATGCAGTACAGCTGCGAACTGAGCCCTTACCAGAGTCTGTGCCGGTCCAAAGTGTGTATCATCCAGACCAGTCATAGTCTTCGCATAATAATTATATGCTACTGCATCATAGAACCAGTCATTCTTCGCAACATCCACATATGGAAGCTGTGAGGATGTCACATCTACCTGTACTTTAACTTTCGCAAGAACCTGTCTTCCGCATCTTGCAAATACAAAGGTGGAACCTGCGCCTGCCGCTTTGATCTTACCATCTGCAACTGTTGCAACTTTTTCATCTGCACTGTTCCAGGTCAGTTTCAGATCAGAAGGTGTAACCTCTGCAGTCACTTCCTGAGATCCATTCTTATTCAGCGATACCATATCTTTAGACAGCTTAATCTCTCCTGCCTGCAGATAAGAACCTACCTGAGCCGCAAGCCCCTTGCTTGCATCTGCATTTACGGTAGGAACTGCCAGCATGCTTTCTGCCTTTGTCAGGCTGTCTGCAAGCTGTTCTTTCACTTCATCAGAAACCTTCTCATCTGCCATCGCCGCATCGATCGTCTCTTTCAGATCCTGAAGTTCTCTCTTGTCGCAGTCAATATACTCGATCGGATGATAATTATCAACCGTCGTATCTGCATTGTATGTGTCAATCAGTGTATTGTATTCTGCCGCTGTAATCGGAATCATACCGCCGTGGCATCCTACATCGCCGCCGGTTCTTCCGTAACCGCTGCTTACCTTCTGGATACTGTCAGCCTTTGACAAATCTGTCGTCACATATGGCTCATAACGAACACTGTTATTTCCATAGAAGTCAATCATGACGCACCATTCGTCTCTGTCATTGAACTTAAACATCGTTGCACCTTCATAAGCGCCGCTCATCTTTTCCATATTTTTCTGGGAAATATACTGGAAATGATTTCCTGTGCTTTCTGAAGCAAACCAGTTCCATACAACCTCTGCCTTCTGATAGTCATTTAATCCTGACAGAGATGCTTTGTTTGCATACTCCTTTCCATTGAATGTATATGGTGTGATACGGTTCGCATCTGCGTTGTCGTAATCTACATCCGGGTCAAGAACAGTATCTGCGCTCATAAGCTCGATATGATTATTTGTCTCATCCTTTACAACTCTGTACAGAGTTCCATATGGATTGCCGTCTTCATCTGCCACCCAGAGCTGGGATGTGTCGATATTTCCATATCCATCATTTTGATTTACAAGTTTCCCCCAATTCTTATAGAAAGCTTCCTGCTCATACATTTTTGTCGGTCCAAAGGTCTTAAAGTCCTTCGTCTCATTACAATACAGACGGTTTCTTGCATAGTCGTCCGTACCTACACGACAGGACCAGTATACAAGATAATTATCCTTCTCCGGATTATAAACTGCCTCCGGAGCCCATGCAGCACCTGCTGCTACCTCAGCTCCAACATCAATGTAACGTCTCTCCCAGTGAACCCAGTCTTCTGTCTCATAGACGAAAATCTTCGTGCTTCCGGCATGGGACATCGTTCCCCAGTTACCAACTACATTTGTGTCTAACTTTCCGCCATACTTAGAAGCCATTGTATTTAAGTCTGTTGCAAGAATCCATACTTTATTCGAATCCTCTTCTCTGCATCCTCTGATCATATACGGATCACGGATACCCTGGTCATTTCCTTCAAACGGGAACAATACAGAAGCATCACCTGACACTGTCTCTGATATGTCTGCCCCTTCTTTTACTGTATAATTATGTGTTCCTGCTGTCTGAATCAAATCTGCATAATCTGTACCAGTCTCAAAAATCGGATGAAAGCCATTCAAAGCTGTCCAGTTCAGTCCGTCCTCGCTTAAGAACAAGTGAACCTGCTGTACATCTGCTCCGCCTACATTACCAAAGCATACATAAACATATCCTGCATAAGTATCCGCAGAAACACCTTCTGCGATGGTAAGTGGGAATTCCTGTGTAACCGTCTTGTCTGCTATTTTTATGTCTGCTTTTAATGTGAAGGAATAATTGCCTTCTCCTGCATACGGGCGGGTTACTTTCAGTGTATGATCCTTTACAGAAACATATCTGGAATCTGCATCATCTACACGATAGGTAATCTCTGCATCCATTCCATCTATCTCTGACGGAAGTTCCAGATCCTCTGTAAGAAGCTGGTTGATCTCAGATTCCTTGATTGAAAGAAGTGTCTCTTCCTCCGCCGCAAGTCCTACAACTTCCTTTGCATCTACTGCTGAAATATTCAGTGCGGTAGAATATTCTTCCATATATCCGTTATATGCAGCTTTTACAATCGCTGTTACGGTAACTCGTCCTTCCTTCAGGGCTGTTACTTTACCATCTTTGTATGTAGCGCTGCTGTCATCACTGGAATAATACTCTACAGTAACGTTATCCTTAACGCTGTCCGGAATTGTAAAGAGCTGCTCACTCTTTCCAACAATCATTTCCTTTGTCTTTGCCGGAGCCAGTGTATCAATTGCTGCAAATGGATCTGCATATTCTTCTACATATGCAAGCGCTGCAATCGCCCGGTGAAGATTCGTTGTAGCTTTATCAATATCTGTAAGGCTGACTGCTTCCTTCGCATCTTTGATCGCAGCTGCAAGTGCATCTTTTGACTCCTTCGTACAGAGAGATATATCCAGCTTCTCAGCCTTTGCAATCAGTTCATCCAGAGCTGTCCTGTCAACTGCCTTCACGGTAAATGTAAATGTCTTACTTGCGGTAAGTGTGCCTGCCTTTACATTTGCTGTGATTGTTACTTCCGTATCCTTTGCCGGATTTACAACTGTACCATCACCAGCAATAACCTTTTCATCAGAGCTTGCCCACTCAACGGTGCTGCCTGCCACTGTCTTTGGAAGAGACAGGTTATAAGTTACTGCATCTGCACTCGTATTCATTCCAAGCAGGTCCTTCTCTGTTAATGTAGCTACCTTTGCCTGAAGCAGGCCTTCATAATATTCCTTATTCTCTGCCTGTATCTCAGCCTCTGTCAGAGCCGTATTATAAATCTTTACCTCATCCATCAGTCCGGTGAACTCTGGATCCCAGTTCGTAGCACCAAGATAAATATCCTGATTGCTTCCGGTCAGCGGATTACTCGTTTCTGTCGTAGAAAGAACGACTCCATCGAGATAAGCCTTAAGGTTCTTGCCATCACCGGTAATAGTAACCTGATGCCAGTCATTTCCAAGTTCCAGCGTACCAAATTCTGTCCAGGAGTACTGACCTCCCTTTGCCCACATCTTTACGGCATTTTTCGCATCACGGCCTGCCAGCGCATACCACAATTCCGGATTATGATATCCAAGGAATAAAACACTCTGGTTGTTCGCGATTGTGCCTTCCGGCTTTAACCATAATGATACGGTAAAGTTATCTCCCAGGTTCTTCTGATTCAGCTGAAGTCCATAATCACCTAAACGGACTGCCTTGCCGCCTTCCCTTCCTGCTCCGTACTTCACTGCACCGCTGTAATCTCCCAGTCCGGTAACAATTGCTTTTGCCGCATCGCCTTCCTTCACGGAATTATCCAATGTTTCGTTATCGAAATCATAGGATGCGACCAGCGAATCTTCTGCACTCTTCGTCTCCGCCGCTGACACTGCCATACCGGGCATGAGCGTGCTGACCATAAGTGCGCCTGTCAGTAATACTGACAGCAGACGTTTTCTCATCATAAAACTGCCTCCTTTAGTTTGATTTGGGATATAGCAGAACTAAAAACTTCCACCTTCCCTGTTAAAATCTTCAACAAGTCTTCCCTTGTTTCTATTTTAACTTATTTTTCATGAAAAGGGAAACACTTTTTCCTTTTTCCGTCCTCAGAAAGGTCGCTCATTTTTTTGTGATATATCTCAAAAACTCGCTCATTTTTTTGTAATCCGCATTACCTCCTTAAAATTTTTTAAATAGACGGACGCTTTGACATCATCTGCAGTGGTTCTCTACTGAGAATCCATTATAAAAGAAATGAAGCTGACCGCAACGCTTGGGAGCATTTGAAAAATGTAACGGATTCAGTTTTTTTACGAATAAAATCTGAACTTTGGAAGATACCATTGACATAACACACCCATTGAGTGTATTATGTTGGCGAGGTGATAATGATGATGAATATTCGTGAAATGAGAACTCGGTTAGGCGACACCCAAAGCGAATTTGCCGCACGATATAATATCCCGTTTCGTACCGTTCAGAATTGGGAAGCAGGCGTGCGTAAGCCTCCGGAATATATTATAAATCTGTTGGAAAACCGTACACGGGCGGACCTTGTCAACCGAAAAACAACCGTATTGCCAAAGTACAGTCCGCAAAAAAGCGACTTGCCAAAAAGAAGCGACTATATCGGTGCTCTCGCCTGGCTTAAGGCTGTCCGTGAATGTATCGGAGAATCCGTTGTTTTTGCATTAGATGAAGCACTTATGTGTCAAGGCAATTTCGGAGGACGCAGCGACGAGTATATTATATGGGTATATGGTGACGACTCGGTTTCCCGATTTAACGGTGTAGTTATTCTTGGCAATCAGGTCAGTTCCTACAATGTAAAGGAAAAGAACGGACTGTTATATACCGACTTTAACAGAACGGTGGCAGATGCTCTTGCCAATGAATCCATCTTGGATATGCAGGGCATTACGGAAGCAATCAGCCGCTACTATTATCGCAACGGCGAGAGCCTTGAAGGAATTTCTGTAGTTCCCGAATATCAGGACAGATTTGACAGATTAGCAGATGAAGCAATAGAATATTACGGAAATTAAGAGGTGATTTTTTAATGAATATTACAGCAGAAGAAAAACTGATGTATGAGGTAATGAAGGCTATATATGACAGTGGAATTCCCATTAGTTTTAAGGGTTCTATGGTGCTTAAAGCCTGTCTGCTTGAAGCAGGCTTCACAGAAGATACTCGCCATACCGTAGATATTGACGCCAACTGGAACTCTGACACGCCACCGACAGCCGAGCAGATGGTTGAATCCTTACAAAGTGCTATTAAAAAATATGGCATTGATTTAGAAGTTAGCATTTACCGAATGTATGGTAAAGGACGCTCTGCTGGTTTTGAACTAACCGACCGAGAAACGGGCGAAATACTCTTTTCTATGGATATTGATGTAAACCGCCCTATTCCTCCTACAAAGCTTTATGAAGTGGAGGGATTGCGTTTTCGTGGTGTATCCCCTTCTCAAATGATAGCCGATAAGGTTTCTGCCATCTCTACCGACAAGGTGTTCCGCAGAGTAAAAGATGTCGTAGACCTGTATTATATTTCAAAGGTTTTTGATTTTGACAGAGCCGATGTTATTCAAACGCTAAAAAACAGCGACAAAAACTTGGATACTTTTAACGGCTTTCTTCACAGGACCGGGGATTTACAACACTCTTACGAAAAGTTCCGCTTTACGGGTGGTGTGAATAAGCCACCGTTCGAGGAATTATATCACGCGGTAAAGTTATATATTAAAGATGTACTTCCCAAAGAAAAGCATAGGGCTTTAGAAAGATAAAATCATATTGTACAGAAGAGGAATGTATTCTATAAAATATCAGGATACATTCCTCTTCTTGTTTCATTATAAATCTATCGGATTATCTTTCCCACTAACACACACAGGATAATCGTAATCACCATATCCGGAAGTGTATTTCCGACCGGAATATCTATCTGCATCAGCATCCTGTAAAGGACAAATCCAACTGCCCACACACAAAGATTCTGCGCATTCACCATCTTCCGGCTGTAATTCTTCTTCAGGATAAAGAAGTCCGCTATCTGAATTGCAATCATTGGTGCGAATACAGAGCCAATGAGATACAGGAAATCCGTAATATTATCCATCGGGTATACGATTGCTGCCACCGTTCCGATAATTGTTACAAACACCGCTGCATATTTGCCGTTTAGCCGTGGCACAATCGTTTCTCCGGATACCCCTGCGGAATATGCATCCAGAAATGTCGTCGTTACCGTAGAAAATACAATAATCAGAAGCCCTGCGATTCCAAGCCCCGCTTTTACCATAATCTGCGCAATATCTGATTCACCGGTATAAATTGCCGCGCCCATACCGATGACATACATCCAGCAACTTACAATTCCATAAATGACTGCGCTGACAGCGGATGCTTTTACCGGTTCTTTTGCTTCCCTAGTATAATCACTGATGAGCGGAAGCCAGGACAAAGGCATTGCTACGGATAATTCCACCGCCGCGCCGAAGCTCATGCTTTCACCGTTTATCATTCCTGCCACATTTCCATCAAAGAAAATGACCTTGCACAGCATCAGCGTGAGAAGGAACAGCGCTGTCATGGCAACTACATTGACTTGTCCAAGATTCGTAATTCCAATAACAATCCACAGAATAATCAGCGCTCCAATGACAAGACACCACACCCAGCGCCCGGTATGCATCACACCATCTGCCGCCAGCGCCCCGTCATAAATCATGATTGCTGTCCATCCTACAAGCTGCAATACATTGAGTGCGGCAAAGAGAAGACTTCCCTTTTCTCCGAAGCTCATTTTTACGGTTTCCATTGCACTTTTTCTCACTTTTCCCCCAATCACTCCTGCGAGGAAAAGCATCAGACATCCAATCAGATGACCAATTAAAATTGCAGCCAGACCTTTCCCGAATCCCAGCGGAGCCAGGTAGGTTCCAGTCAGAATCTCTGCAATCGATACTCCTGCCCCAAACCAGATCAATCCATTTTCAAAGAGAGAGGTACGTTTTTCACTCATGAGTCTGCACCTCCCCTTCCATGAATCTGCCCTTCAGTTCAAAACTATGATTCATCGGTCCGTTCCCTTTTCCAAGAGCAAGCATCGCAGACAGTGCGCCGGATATATATTCTTTCGCCCGTTCTACCGATGTGTCCAAATCAAATCCTTTTGCCAGATTCGAAGCGATTGCACTGGACAGGGTACAGCCTGTGCCATGGGTATTCGGATTATCAATCCGCTTCCCGCGGAACCATTTGTAAGAGCCATCACGATACAGCAGATCATTGGCATCATTTAACTGATGTCCGCCCTTGCACAATACGGCGCAATGATATGTCTCACTGATTGCTTTTGCCGCCGCAATCATGTCCTCCTCTGACTTTACCTCCATCCCCAATAATACTTCCGTCTCAGGAATGTTCGGAGTCAGCACAGTCGCCATCGGAAGCAGGTACTCCTTCAACGCATTAATCGCATCGTCGCTGATTAGTTTCGAGCCGCTGGTTGCCACCATCACCGGGTCTACTACAATCTTTTCTGCCTGATATTCCTTTAACTTCTCCGCAATCTTCTGAATCAACGGGCTTCCTGATACCATCCCAATCTTTACCGCATCCGGACGGATGTCAGTAAAAATGTTATCCAGCTGTTCTCCCAAAAAGTCTGCAGTTACCTCCATAATTCCTGTTACGCCGATTGTATTCTGTGCTGTCAGTGCCGTAATCGCACTCATGGCATATATCCCATTACAGGTCATCGTCTTGATGTCTGCCTGAATACCGGCGCCTCCACTGGAATCACTTCCAGCGATTGTTAATGCCGTTCTCATTTTTCACTTTCCTTTCTATATTCTTAAAATCTGGTAAATAAAAAGACGCATGCCTCTTAATTTCCTCCTGATCTTTCTCGCTATATTTATCATAGATTCCAACCGTCTGGAAGCCTGCGCCATTTGCTGTACGAATTGCATGAAGTACGTCCTCAAACACATATGTCTCCTCCGGCTTTGTCCCAAGACAGTTTGCCGCCGTCTCATAAATCAACGGCTGGCTCTTTCCCGCTCCCACTTCCGAACAGGTAAATATTTCTTTGAAATACTGCCGGATATGAAGTCTTCGAAATGCCGCTTCCACATACTCCCTCTCACTGGAAGTTGCCACGGCCATCGGAATCTTTCTTTCCGCCAGAGCTTGCAAAAGCTCTTTTGCGCCCTCCTTGAGAGGCGCTTCTTCATAATAAAAGTCACGGACTTCATCCAGAACTCCCTGCACAATTTCCGGCACTGTCTGGGAAAGGGAATATCGCTCCCTCACATAGATAGCTCCCTCCTCCAACGTCATGGAAAAAAGAACAGTGCTTAAGTTTTCCTCCGGTTCGACACGAATACTATGTAAATACCGTTTCCCTGCATCTTCCCAGATTCCCATGGAATCCAGAAGCGTTCCGTCCACGTCAAAAATAGCTCCTTTTATCATCTCTTTTTCCTTCCAGTCTGCTCTCCTTCTGTTTCCCCTGTTATCATTACCGCTTTTTCCGTGGCTGTCTTTAGCTCCCTTGCTGCTTCTTCAATATCCGCGGCGGCAAAAATAGCGCTGATGACTGCAATCCCACAAATTCCGCTCCCTGCAAGCTCTGATACATTTTCCCTGTTGATTCCGCCGATTGCAATGACCGGAATCTTAACTGCCCTGCAGATTTCTCTTAATGTTTCATGACTTATGTCATCTGCGTCTGCCTTCGAGCCTGTATGAAATACAGCGCCGACTCCCAGGTAATCTGCTCCCCTTGCCTCTGCAAGAAGCGCCTGCTCTACCGTCTGGGCAGATACTCCGATAATCTTATCCGCTCCCAGCTTTGCCCGCACATCTCCGGCCTCCATATCACTCTGGCCTACATGCACACCGTCTGCATCCATGGCAAGGGCAATCTCCACATTATCGTTAATCACAAACGGAATCTTATATTTTCTGCACAATTTCTTGATTTCCTTTGCTTCCTCCAGGAAATGCTCCTGGTCAAGCTCCTTTTCACGAAGCTGTGCAAACGTTACGCCGCCCTTAATGGCAGCCTCTACCTGACTATAGAGCGTATCCCCGCCAAGCCAGCTTCTATCCGTCACTGCATACAACAATAAATCTTTTTTACCGCACTTCATACTTTGCTCCTTTTTCTAATATTTCACCATTCATATGATAAACTGCATCAATAATCCGGTTACGATAGGTAGAGTTGCCGTCGCCATCCTGCATCCTGCTCCACCCAATCTCCCCGGCAAGCCCCATGGCACATACTGCCGCGGCTGCCGCTTCAAGCTTTGCATCCGGATTTGCTACAAGAAATGCCGTCATCATGCCAGCAAGCTGGCAGCCGGTTCCTGTAATCTTTTCCATCTCTGGCCGACCGTTTCGGATGACATAACATTTTTCTCCGTCACTGACCAGGTCAATTGCCCCTGTTACCGCCATGATGCAGCCCACCTTCGCAGCAAAATCTTTCACAAATACCACTGCTTCATCAAGATTTTCTTCCGTCACCGCATCTGCCACGTCAGCATCCACGCCCTTTGTTGTTCCGCTTCCAAGCGCAAGTGTCTTAATCTCAGAAATATTTCCTTTAATTACATCGAATCTAAGCTCCTTCATCAGTTTCATTGCTGTCCCGGTGCGAAGCGCGCCCGCCCCTACCCCTACCGGGTCAAGAAGCAGTGCATGTCCTAATTCATTCGCCTTTCTCCCTGCCGCAAACATTCCTTCAATCGTCCTCTTATTCAGAGTCCCGATATTAATATTCAGCCCTCCGCAGATAGCTGTAATATCTTCCACATCCTCCGGCTCATCCGACATAATCGGGCTTCCCCCGCACGCAAGCAGGATGTTTGCCACATCATTAACCGTCACATAATTGGTGATGTTGTGCACAAGAGGCACGGTATTCCTTACATGATCCATACAATTTCCTAACATAAAAAACCTCCAAAAAACGGATATACCAAAACCTGGCATATCCGCTAAAATTACACACGTTATATCCCTACGTTGGCATTATCCAAATCAGGTAACGGGTCTAGGCAATTCAGCCTACTCTCAGCCTGCTTGATACGCAAGCTCCCCTTTTGTTAAATTTGTTACACACTTATTATACTCTTATCCTGTTATTTTGCAACAAAAGATTAAATATTTCCCATCTCCTGCTAATATTTCCGCAACACATCTCCAGAGTCATCCGTAGTCTTATCAATTTTCCGAATCACCACATAATATCCCTGGTCGCCGTTCGTCCGCACCAGTACCCGGTCTCCTTCCTTATGTCCGAGAAGCGCTTTTCCCATTGGGGATTCGATGCTAATTAATCCCTGCATGGAATTTCCCCTTACACTAGTTACCAGGCGGTAGGTCTCTGTCTCATCATCGTCTTCGAAATATACGGTCACCGTATTGTTAATCCCGACCTCGTCATCCTTTGATTCATCGGACACAATCCTTGCATTTTTCAGCATTCTCTCAAGATAACGGATACGGCTCTCATTCCGGTTCTTATCCTGTTTTGCCGCCTTATACTCGAAATTTTCACTCAAGTCTCCCTGTGCCCTGGCTTCCTTCACCGCCTCCAATTCCTTTTTCCGGACAACCAGCTTGCGGTATTCAATCTCTTCTTTTATTTTCTTAACATCACTTTCCGTCAATTGTTCTCCCATAATTTCCAGCTTTCCTAAATGATTTCATTTAAAATTCTTCATTCTATCAATTAATATACTTGTTCAAAAGACGAGAAACTTCTTTTATATCAATCGGTTTCGCCACATGTGCATTCATGCCGTAATCCAGGCATCTCTGAACATCTTCTGCAAAGGCATCTGCAGTCATAGCAATAATAGGAATAGATGCATCTGAACGATCCATACTCCGAATCATCTCACTGGCTTCATAACCATTCTTAACAGGCATACGGATATCCATCAATATCGCATCGTAGAATCCTTCCGGAGACTTCTGGAACATATCTGCACATATCTGCCCATTTTCCGCCCAATCCAGTTCCAGTCCCAGCTCCTTAAGTAATTCACTGGCGATTTCCCAGTTCAATTCATTATCCTCTGCCAGAAGAATTCGTTTTCCGGTAAAATTAATATTCTCTTTCTCAGGCACGGATACAATTTCCGGAGAATCGATATACTGCTTCAGCCCATAGTACAAAGTAGACTTAAAGAGCGGTTTGGACAGGAATCCACTAATTCCCGCTTCACGTGCCTCGGCTTCAATATCACTGCAGTCATAAGCAGAGATGAGCAGAATCGGTACGTCATTACCCAGCTGCTTTCTCATCTCTCTCGCTGTCTTTATACCATCCATACCCGGCAGTCTCAAATCCAGCAGAATAATATGATAATCTTTATGCTGTTTGTGGTGCTGGGCTACCATCTCAATTGCACTTTCACCATCCAGTGTCCACTCCGCCTGGATACCAATGGATTTCAGAGAGGCTGTCGTACTCTCACAGAGCTGTCTGTCATCGTCAACTACCAGCATAGTAAAATCAGGAAGGAGCATATCCTGTTCCTGCTCATCCGTACGCGCAAAATCCAGCTGCACGTTAAATTCCGTGCCGACGCCCTGCGTACTCTTTATATCAATCTCTCCACCCATCGCATCTACAATATATTTTGTAATGGCCATTCCAAGACCGGTTCCTTCTGTTTTCTGAACACGTTTATTATCCTCACGGGTAAAGGAATCGAAAATATGCTCCTGGAAATCTTCTGACATACCAATTCCGGTATCTTTCACCTGAAGCAGAATCCGAACATAATCATCTCCTTTTGGAGATTCCTTTTCGTGCAGCGCCACTTCAATTGAGCCGCCCTCCGGAGTAAATTTAATCGCATTGGACAGCAGGTTCAAAAGAATCTGATTCAGACGTACACTGTCACACAGAACATTTTCTGATGTAATATCATAAATAAATACATCAAATCTCTGCTTCTTTGCCTTAATCTGCGGCTGTACGATACTGACAATAGCATCCATAATATCCCGGAGAGAAACCAGTTCCACATTCAAAATCATTTTACCGCTTTCAATCTTGGACATATCAAGCACATCGTTAATTAATCCCAACAGGTGCTTACTGGACAACACAATCTTTTTCAGACAGTTTTCCACCCGCATCTTATCATTGATATTCGTTAATGCTATCGTAGTCATCCCCACAATCGCATTCATCGGCGTACGAATATCATGACTCATATTGGAAAGGAATTCACTCTTCGACCTGTTCGCCTCCTCTGCTTCCTGTCTGGCCTCATCCAGCTCATGGACCTGTGCCTTATTCATCTGGAAATATCTTATAAATACAAAGAGCAATGCCAGCAAAATCAAGGTACAGCTTCCCAGGAATACAATAAGCGACTGCTGGCTCTGTTTCTCTATTGCCTCATTTAACGTACCATAAGGCAGAATTGTAATCAGATACCACTCTGAAGACGGGAGACCGGAACAATACATCTGACGGCGTTCTCCATCCATTTTAAACATAGCAGAGTAATCCTGCCCATTCTCCATAGCCTTCTGCAACTCAGAAATGAACTGTTCAACATCATTTTTCCCCTCTACTTCTTCATAAATCGCTCTGGCTCTTTCAAAATAATTCTCTCTGGTAGCGCCCTGACTGCGGACTACAAAGCTTCCATCCTTCCGGATGACAAAGGAATATAACAACCCGCTGTCCTCATCCAGTGACAATGTTTCACTGATATATTCTATCGGCATTCTTCCTACAATCGCAATACTTCTCCTTCCATCTGCAAGCTTTGTTTCAAAAGGGACGCCTATAATGGCCGACTGCTTCCCCTCTGCGGTAATACCTACCGAAACGGTTCTTTCATTATTCTTCATAGCATTAAAGAACTTCTCAGCATTCGCAGACTCCACCGGAGTACCATAAATCATTTCAAAGCTTCCATCTTCAAAATAATAAGCAATGGACTCCATTCCCCGAATCTGTCCATTATACTCCAGCCATTCCCTCATTTCCTCATTATCTTCGCTTGCTCCCGTCGGGATAGTCTCCACCAGCGTATCAAGCTGTGTCAGCCTGAGGTCAACCATAGTCGAAAAATGCTTGGAAATCCTCTCATTCATACTGGCCATATAAACGCTTCCCACCTGATTAATGGTCTTTTCACTCTGTGCATTCATATAGAATGCCAGAGAAATAAAAACACCGATACAGACAATGGAAATAAGAACCATACTATCCCTTAAAAAGTGTGTGATTTTACGTTGTTTCTCCACCTTACTGTCCTCCGCATTCTTTCTGGAACTTTTGAATTACATCTACAGTCATCTGGTAATCCTCCTGCAGACTGCTGATTAGCGCATCTGCTTCCGGCGTCCAGCCATGGCGCAGCGCCTCAGACATTGCACTGCTTGATTCCAGCAGACGGGTAAAACTGAGATTCTGACATACACCTTTTATTGTATGAGCAGCCCGAAAAGCTTCTTCATAATTTTTCTCTTTCATTGAAGTACAAAACAATTCGTAACTCTTGTCCTCTAAAAAACGCAGAATGAATTTCTGTACCAGCCTATCGCTGCGAAGCCGTGCGGCAACATCCTCATAATTGCCGCCTATGGCAGCATAACATTCTTGTAGTGTCATCGATATTCCTCCTTTATCCTACCTCTTAATTTTTCGTAAAAACAGTAGAAAGCGTTTCCTTCATAGAATCATCATAGAACAGACAGCGTCCCCGGCCTGCCCTTTTTGCGGAATAAAGCGCCTGATCCGCAGCATGAAATAATCCATCGTATTCCTTACCTGCTACAGACGTCCTTGCCGCGCCCATAGAAATAGAAACGGAAACACCTTCATAAGTTCCGGTAAGAGCATTAAAAATACGTGTCAACACATTTTCAATTCCTGTATGGCATTCCATAAAAATCAGGAATTCGTCACCGCCTATCCGTGCAATGATATCATTTCCACGCACATTATCCCGCAATTTTTCTGCAACATATTTTAAAACACGGTCACCAAAACTATGTCCATATGTATCGTTAAACATCTTAAAATTATCCAAATCAAAAACAGTTAGTACAAACTCTCCGTCCGGCACCGCCTCTATCTGCCTGAGTATCCGCTTCTTAGCGCTGGCATGGTTCAAAAGCTTTGTCGCCGGATCGTGAGAAGCTTTCTTTTTCAGTGCATCGAGCTTCATTCGTGAATCATGAATGTCAAGCGCCCTTCCCATTACTCCGGTACGCTTATCGCCTTTCCATTGTACCTGAAGCGTAATCCGGTGCCAGTGGGGCGTTCCATTAATAATAAGCGGACATTCATAATCAAATGTGGCATGTTCCGGCTTACTGTTAAGAATTTCTTTACAAGCATCCCTGCAGGTATGGTCTGACAAAATCTCCAGAATCTTGTCATTGTGTATCGGATCGGCAATAACCTCTTCAATCCCCAGCTTTTCAGCTCCCCAGGGTGATATTTTCAGCACATTATCCACCGCAGTATACCGGAACTGTATTTCTTCCTTCATACTGGAAAAGAACCCATAACTCATCCGTTCCTGGTCAATCAGATACAGGGAACGTTCTGAAGCAAAAACTTTTTCGCCATGAAGTATTTCTTTCAAAATACCAGTACCTGTAATTTGTCTCTCCTGCGATTGTGTATGTATAAATTCCGTATTCAGAATCCCCTCCACCTGACGCAGACATTCCAAAAGCAACGGACTGAATGCGCCACATTCACCATTCAATATCATCTGAACCGCAATATCATGAGGAATTGCGGCTTTATAACACCGGTCGCTGATCAGTGCGTCATATACATCCGCCAGCGCAATTACCTGAGCAGAAATCGGAATTTCTTCCCCCTTCAGGCCATCCGGATATCCCCGTCCGTCATAACGCTCATGATGCCAGCGGCAGATTTCCCATGCAGTCCTGACAAAATCAGTATCTTGATAATTCGGCAGGTTTTCCAGCATCTGTGCCCCCGCCAGCGCATGTGTCTTCATCACTTCAAATTCTTCTTTTGTCAATTTCCCGGGCTTATTGAGGATTTTTTCATCAATCGCAATTTTCCCGATATCATGAAGGGAAGCCGCCAGGCTGATTCTGGAAATATCTGCCTTCGTCAGGGAATAACGATCTGTCATTCTCTGCAGTTGTCTTAACATCACTTCTGTAAATGTACGGATATGGATAATATGCTGGCCGCTCTCCCCATTTCGGAATTCTACGATATGACTGAGAATATCAACCATTATATTGCTAAGACGTTCCTTCTCTTCAATCTGGTCAACCACAAGACTGAGTAATTTTCTCTGCTTTGTGTACAGCAGAACCGTGTTCACCACCCGGCGGTAGACAATCAGCGCATCAAAAGGTCTCATAATAAAATCGGTAACCCCCAGATTATATGCCTGTTCAATCTGCTTGGAACCACTCTCTGCGGAAATAATGATAACCGGAATATTTTCAATCCATCCCCGCTGGTTCATCACAGTCAGAACCTCAAAACCATCCATGCGCGGCATCACAATATCCAGCAGCACTGCGGAAATCTCCATAACATGTTCCTGAAGCATCTCAATGGCCACAACACCATCCTCCGCCTCAAGTATCCCATATTCTTCTCCAAGAATATCGGACAGAATCGATCGGTTAATTTCTGAGTCGTCTACAATTAATATTTTTTGTTTTTGCGGATTATCCTGACACATAATTAATCTTTCCTCTTTGTTATCTATATTACCAAAAATATTCATTACATCTCTTGCTTCATCCTATTATAAGATAAATCACACACAATCTCAACCCTTGATTTTTCTGAATATTACCACTTACCTTAACATTTTACCCACTTACCGGAATTCTGTTTACTTTCATTTTGAAATATGTTTAGATAAATGCAAGGAGAGGTGTAACATGAAGATACGGATCGAAATTGACAATGGACTGTCGGAAGATGAGATTATCATCCGTGCCAGGAATCTGAGCCCGGATATACATAGAATCCAGCAAGCCGTCTCAGACGCTCTGACATCGACGCAGAAATTTACATTTTACAAGGAAGAAACTGCATATTATCTCCCCATCGAGGAGATTCTGTTTTTCGAGACAGAAGGTGGTAATGTTTTTGCCCATACAGGAAAAAATATTTATGAGACAAGACATCGCCTCTATGAACTGGAAGAACTGCTTCCCGGTTTCTTTATGCGTGTGTCAAAGTCAACGATACTAAATACCAGACGTATCCACTCCATCACAAAAACTCTCCCTTCCTCCTGCATTGCCCAGTTTCAAGGGACACATAAGCAGGTATACATATCAAGATATTATTATAAGCCGTTGAAAGAACGGCTGGAAGAAAAGAGGTAAACGTATATGAAAGCATCAAAAATCTTTTGGGGTCTGTTTTTTATCGGCGCTGCGGTATTTCTGATTGTAAGCAGACTCGGTCTTCTCGGAGACATCAGCTTCTGGAGTCTGACTCTTGGTGTATTCTTTGCAGGCTGCCTGATAAAGAGTATTTTTTCCAAAAGCATCAGCGGAGTATTATTTTCCCTCGCATTCCTTTGTATTGTATTCGATGAATTTCTCGGAATCGAGGCAATCACTCCGTGGCCGGTACTTGGCGCCGCGCTCCTTTGCAGCATTGGATGCAGCTTCTTTTATCACCCGGTAAAGAAACCTGACAGACATGGAGAAGGCTGTATGAGACATTATGGAAACCGGTTTAGTGAGACAGTGGAAACCGTAGAAGATACGCAGATGGATTTTGATGTCTCCTTTGGCGGAAGCATCAAATACATAAACTCTGACAATTTCCAGAGCGCCCGCCTGAAATGCTCCTTCGGCTCACTGAAAGTATTCTTTGACAATGCACTGATTCAGAACGGAAACGCGGACATCTATCTGGATATTTCCTTTGGCGGCGTGGAATTATATATCCCCCGAACCTGGAAAGTTATCAATCACACAAACTGCACTTTTGGCGGGATTAATGAAAAAAATATGGCAAACACCACAGGTGCTCCGGTTGTCACACTGTCCGGAAAAGTATCCTTTGCAGGAGTGGAAATTATCTATGTATAAAATATGTATGTATAAAATGCCAAAGTCAAAAGCCACAAAACCACAATGTGCTTGCACATAAGTGGTCTTGTGGCTTAATCTTATACCTTCTGATAAGCGATCCTGCGGTTTCCGCCTTCTACATAGACAATTCCGCATCTTTCAAATCCATTCTTTTCCAACACATGCTGCATAACCCGGTTATCCTGATGCGTATCCATGCGAAGATTCGAAATAACAGCGCTGCAATACTTTACAATGTTCTCCAGAATCCCTTTTCTGGAACCATCTCCTGCTACTCTGTGAATCACGCCATAAGGAAGTTCATTCTTCCACGCGCCGTCCTCTATCACCTTATAATCCGGATCTTCTCCCACAAAAAACACAAAAACACCATGGATTTCTCCGTCTTCTTCCAGAACATAACTGATGGAAGCTTCAATATCTTTTACCAAAGTCTCTCTGTCCGGTCTGCTGTCTCCCCATTGTTCAGGATTCCCGGTTCTCTTCATCTGTTCCCTGGCATAAGCATATATTTCTTCAATTCTGGAAAGCTCCGACATCTGCGTCTTTCGTATATTCATACTCCTTTTCCTCTCCGGACAGGCGCTGCCTAGTCCGCTGACACTCCTCTTAATTTTTCTGCAAACTCATTACTCAGCGTCAGCTTTGCAATATAGAAAACATCTCCTGTCATGTGCACACTCCAGTCATCTTCCACTTCAACCTGAAGTTCTCCCCCCGGCATCTGCACGATCACCTTGCTGTTTGTCATGCCAAGCTTATACGCTACACCTGCGGCCGCACAAGCACCAGTTCCAGAAGCAAGCGTGTAACCTGCTCCTCTCTCATAAATCTCAATTGCAATGTGCTCTTTATCGATCACCTTCATAATCTGTGTATTGATTCGGTTCGGGAAATATCTCGCCCGCTCCGCATAATCTCCAATTTTACATACGAGGTGTTTTGAAATCTCACGCATTGGAATCACGCAATGCGGATTACCAATATTTACACAGGTCACCGGATAAAGTGTCCTTCCAAATACCATATCTTCATTGATCACCTCACGGCTTTCTCCTGTCACCGGAATCTCATCACTCTGGAAAGAAAGCCTGCCCATCGATACACGGAGCCTGCTGCCGTCTTCATTTAAGAAAGTTACCTCTACCGCCCCATTTGCAGTATATAATTTAAAATTCTTCTTCTGCACATAGCTGGCATCCTTCAGATATTTTGCAAAAATACGCACACCATTTCCACTTGTCTCAGACTCACTTCCATCCGGATTCCATATCTTTACATACATACCGTCCTCTTTCAAAATCGGTCCTTCCAGCACACCATCAGCGCCAAGTCCCGCATTACGGTCACAAATCATTTTTACATTTCCCGGATTCAGCTCCAGTTCATTTTTATTTGGATCAAACACAACATAATCATTTCCAAGTCCATGATAACGCTCTAATACAACTTTCATTCTACACCTCCATATTTTCAATGACTTTCTGTCTTATATTGTAATTCTCTTATCTCTATCATATCAAGCATCCATTCGCATTTCAACACAAATAATACTCATAACGTATCGTTTCAGGAAACTCTGTCTGAGGCTTTCACCTTATGATAGAGCTCCGCCGGAACATACGCACTCACAAAGATGCCGTCCTCGCGGTATTCCTCTTCCTTAAGCTCCCCATATTTACGGATGAGCTGTATTTTTGACACCTCAGAATATGCGTAAACGCCCTCCACTGCCACTTTCTGTTCTCTTAAAACTGCCTCGATTGTCCTTAAAAGCTCTGGAAATCCTTCCTTGTTCCTAGCCGATATCTTCACTGTATAATCTGCACGGAAGTCCCGGATAATAACCTCTTCCTCTATCTTATCCTGTTTATTAAAGATTGTAATAATCGGTTTATCCTTCACGCCAAGGCTGTCCAGTGTCTCATATACGGTGTACATCTGCTCATCCATCTGCTCATTCGACACATCCACCACATGCAGGATGATATCTGCATATTTCGCTTCTTCCAGCGTGCTTCTAAAAGCCTCGATCAAATGATGCGGAAGCTTTCTTATGAATCCTACCGTATCTGTCAGAAGAATCTCCTGCCCTGTAGGAAGCTTTAAGTTCCTTGTCGTCGGGTCCAGGGTTGCAAATAACTTATCCTCTGCCAGAATATCCGCCCCTGTAAGGGCATTTAAAAGCGTTGATTTTCCGGCATTCGTATACCCTACAATCGCAGCAACGGGAATATGGCTTTTTCTCCGCTGTTCCCTTGTCACCTCACGATGCCGCTTTACATCCTTCAACTCACGGTTAAGCTGTGCAATCCTGCTTTTGATCAGACGTCTGTCTACCTCCAGCTTCTTCTCTCCCGGTCCTCTCGTTCCAATTCCGCCTCCAAGTCTGGACATCGCAGTTCCGAATCCGGTAAGCCTTGTCTGCCGATATTTAAGCTGCGCAAGCTCCACCTGAATCTTCCCTTCACTCGTAGAGGCACGCGCCGCAAAAATATCAAGAATTACCAGTGTGCGGTCCATCACCTTTACATCCAGTTCGTCCTGGAGATTCTTCATCTGTACCGGTGACAGTTCATCATCGCAAATGATACCTGTTGCATCCAGCTCCCACAACAAATCCTTGATTTCCTGTATTTTCCCTTTTCCCACATAAGTTCCCGGGTGAATCTGATCACGTGTCTGTATCACCGTACCTACCGTCTGAGCGCCAGCCGTAGATGCCAGCTCTGAAAGCTCCTTTAGCGATGCTTCTACATCCTCCTGCCTGCCCACACTGACTCCTGCCAGAATTACCCGTTCTGCTGCTTGTTTTAATTCAATCATACGACTCCTGTTATCTTGTAGAAAAAAATTCTGCTTCCTTCGCAGCCTGTGCATCATCCGGATACTCCGACACATACTCAGCAAGCTTTGCTTTTGCCGTTTCCCAGTCTTCCAGCTTCTCATATATGGCAATGATATTAAATTTCATTTCCCGCAGCATTTCTTCCGTACAATCTTCTTTCTGAATTCCCTTTTCATAAGTCTCTAATGCACCTTTATAATCGCCAAGCTGCATCTTACAGACGCCTAATATATTGTCTATCGCGCCTGTCTCCTCACTTCCATTTTCCAGAGCGCTTTGAAACGCTTCTATGGTGCCTTCATAATCCTTCATCTCCCACTTTGCAAGTGCAATTCCGCAATAAGAATCTCCAATATTCCGCTCTTCATCAATTGCCTTTTCAAACTGCTCCACTGCCGCCTCATACTCTCCGCTTTTCAAATGCTCCATTCCCGTTTTATATTCCATTTTTCCACATCCGGACAAAATCATACAACATGCCAAAAGCAAAAAAATCGTTCCAGCTTTCTTCATAGTCTCCTCCCTAAGCCGTATATCTTACAATCCACGCCGCATTTACTATTCTGTAATATGCTCAATCCCCTGGCTTATAATTAACTGGATATGACTGTCCGAAAGTGAATAAAATACAGTCTTTCCTTCCCTGCGGTTCTTTACCAGCTTCATCTGCTTTAATACCCGAAGCTGATGCGAAATCGCTGACTGTGTCATATTTAGAACTTCCGCCAGATCACAGACGCACATTTCCGATTCCAAAAGTACACATAAAATTTTAACCCTTGTCGCGTCTCCAAATACTTTATAAAAATCTGCCAGTTCCTTTAACAGCCCATCCGGCGGCATCTTTTCCAAAACCTGAAGTACTGCATCATTATGGACACAAGTCACGTCGCAGCACTCAATGTCTGTCTTTTTCATGCATTTTTCCTTTCTTATATAAATAACTGCCTATTTATTAATTATGCCAAATGGATGAAATATTTTCAACCATTTGGCATAAACCTGTTCAAAATTAAGATTTTCGTAACTATTTATTTGTCGGTGTTGTATATGTAAATGTTCCATCTCCGTTGTCCTTAATCAGCTTATCATAAAGGGATTCACTAAATGCACCCGGACGTTTTGCTGTACCATAATCATTAATACCGAGATAAACTGCCACAACATCTGGATTCGTCCCTGCATCATCTCCAGTATCGTCATGAAGGTTCACCGCTCTTAAATACCAGCCTGCTGAAACATCAGAAGAGTCCTCTGAAAATGCTCTTGAACCACTCCATGCGTTATCTACCAGCAGATTCAATTTAATTGCCGCATCTTCTTTCTCCTGCATCTTGGCAAGCTGACTCTCTTTATTAATTACATCCTTTGCATATACATCAAATATAATTGCATTTCCAGTCGTATCATACCCTGCGGATGATGTTCCTGCTTGCACATAGAATGCAAATTGCGGATCATTTTTGCCCGGATAGTAACTCCAGACAATATCCCCTGATGGAGCGCCAAACGCAAGTGTCTGATTCTCCCCAACCGAAATCTCGCAATCTACATACACAAACTTCCCAACATTCACGCTTGTTCCCAGTTGTTCAACCGGCAGCCTTAACTGGTATGATTTTGCTATTGTCGTAAAGGCCTGATTATCAATTACAGATATAGTAAATGTCTGATTGCCGTCTAATGCGCCTACTGAATATACCGGAATACCAATCCTTGTAACTACTGTATTTTTAAACAATCCCGGATTATGATATGCAAAAGGCGCCGCAGGACTAAATACTTCTGCTCCCTTCGCTGGTTCAAATCCATTAATATCTTGATCGAAGTTTTCAAAAATACGCCGTTCCCCGCCTGTTTCAGCAACTTCCACAGCAATATCCAGATCCAATGTAATTGTATTGACACCTTCCTTGATCTCATACTCCTTCAGATCTGCATCGACAGTATAGGCCGCTCCATACTGCCTGCCCATTACAACATCTTTTACTTTTGCTGTTCCAATATTGAGCTTTCCGTCTGCATCTGCATGAATTGTAATTTTATCTATATGCAGGCCGCCATACGATACAGAATCACTGCAACCTGTGCTCTTACAAGAAGTCCCCCTGGCGCAAAATGGGAAAGTTCTACAGACGATGAAGTGTCATCTTATTACTTCTTTTCAACCATTTGGCATAAACTTGTTCCAGATTATATCTGTATAATTATTAATAATGTTTTGTTACTATCCGCAATCTAACATAATTGGCTGTACATAGGATGACAGGACAGCATGAACAGAACCTATGATCTTCTCCATAATATACGTATGGAATTCAGTACACAGAGCATTGCCACACCTGTGTCAGCAAATACTGCCAGCCACATATTCGCATATCCCGTAAAGCCGAGAACCATAACCAGGAATTTCACGGCAAGTGCAAAGACCACATTCTGCATTGCAATCCTTCCGGTTGCCCTTGCAATCTTTACCGATTCCGGTATTGCATCCACAGACGAATTCATGAACACAACGTCCGCAGCTTCAATCGCGGCATCTGCCCCGCTTCCCATAGCAGCCCCGACATCTGCACCAGCAAGAACCGGAGCGTCATTAATCCCGTCTCCGACAAACATCACAGCGCCATGTTTTCTGCGCACCGCCTGGAGATTTTCCAGCTTTTCCTGCGGAAGAAGCTGCGCATGAACCTCGTCAATTCCCACTTCCTTTGCGACTGCCTGTGCACTTTCTCTTGCATCCCCTGTCAGCATAGCTGTAACAAGGCCCTGTTCCTTCATCCTTTTCACAGAAGATACCGCGTCATCCTTTATCTCATCTGCAATGATAATATATCCTTCGATTCTTCCATTTAACGCAACTAGCACTTCTGTTCCATAATTTTCCTTCCGATATCCTGTCATATCTATCTGGTGCATTTCCATCAATGCCTTGTTTCCGCACAATACATTCCCTTCCGGGAACACTGCCCGGATTCCTTTACCGGAGATTTCTTCCAGCTCTTTCGCCCGCACCAGTCCAAGGCCTCGCTCGCGCGCCTCCCGGACGATACTGCCGCCGATTGGATGCGTTGAATCCATCTCACAGTCCGCCGCGATTGTAAGCACCTGTTTCTCCGTAAGTTTTCCGGTCGTTACCACCTTCTGAACCACGAAATTCCCCTTCGTAATTGTTCCAGTCTTATCCATAACAACGGCCTTGATGTCCTTTAACGCTTCAATTGCAACGCCGCCTTTAAATAAAATTCCCTTCTTTGACCCCGCGCCGATTCCGGAGAAAAATGCCAGTGGAACGCTCAGTACAAGTGCACAAGGACAACTGATTACGAGAAATGTAATCGCAGTATAAATCCAATGATTCCACTCCCCTGTCACAAGAGAAGGAACGACTGCTGTAAGGACTGCCGCAAGTACAACAATCGGGGTATAAATCCGTGCAAACCGGGTAATAAACCGGTCAATCCGGGGCTTGCTTGCCGCCGCGTGTTCTACGGAATCAAGGATTTTGGTTACCATGGATTCCTGCAGGGCTTTTCTGGCTTCTACCTTCAGAACCCCTTGTTCATTGACGCATCCGGAGATTACCTCTTCTCCCGGAAGCACCCTTACCGGAACCGGTTCCCCAGTCACCGGAGACGTATCTATACGGCTCTCCCCCTGCAGCACAATACCGTCAAGCGGAATTCTGTCGCCCGGGCGGATCAAAATCACATCTCCCTTCTTCGCATCCTTTGCCGGAATCTCCTTCACCTCGTCACCGCGAACCAGATTTACAGTCTCCGGCCTCAAATCGACTGCCTCCATAATCTGCGAACGGCTTCTCTCTACCGCAATATCCTCAAAGAACTCTCCAACACGATAGAACAACATTACTCCGACCGCTTCTGCAAAATCACCAATGGCAAATGCCGCAATCGTAGCAACGCTCATAAGAAAATTCTCATCAAACAAACGTCCATTTTTTAAGTTCTTAAGCGCCTTCCACACGATTTCAAATCCCAATATCAAGTAAGCTGCAATAAAAAGAACTGCGTTTCCTATAGAAGCTTCTGGAATCACATTTTCCGTAATCACCCCTGCGGCAAATAAAACTGCGCCGCCACAGAGAACGAAAAGCTCCTTTTTATTCTCCATCCAGAAGCTCTTCTTCTCTTTTTTTACTGATGCCATCTCTTTCTCAGGTGTCACAATAACCTCCGACTCAATAGATGCGCATATCTTCTGCAAGACCGGAAGAAGGTGCTCCTGATGCTCTGACGCAACAACCAGCTTCTTTGTTGCAAATGTAATTGTTGCCCCTTCTACTTCCTCAAGCTCATTAATCTTACGCTCCATCTTTGCAGCACAGTTGGCACATCCCAGATTCTCCAATATGTAGACCTTCTGTGCTACACCTGCAGGCATCTCATGAGACGGCGCCTTATGCTGCTCATGGTCATGACCATGCTCGTGATGATGGTCATGATGGTGGTGATGGTCATGACCGCAGCCACACGCTTCTTCATGATGGTGGTGCTCGTGACCACAGCCGCACGCTTCTTCGTGATGATGGTGCTCATGCATTTCTCTATCTTTCATGTGATTATCCTCCTCGTTAATTCCGTTTAACATATGAATGATTGTTCATATGTTCATAACATAATATAACCACAGGATAAGACATTTGTCAATACCTATTTAACAATTCAATTGCCTGCTTCCATCTTGCAAATTTTCACGCCTCACATTCCCTCAAAAGAAAAAAGCCGGGAACGCTGATTTTAATGCGCTCTCGACTTTTCAAGCAGATAACGGGAGTCGAACCCGCCTCTCCGGCTTGGGAAGCCAGCGTTCTACCGATGAACCATATCTGCGTACTAATAGATAATAACACAAATCTATACAAATAATCAACCCTGAATTAGCATTTTTCATTCAATCTTCTTTCAATATAACAACGGTTCAGCCACACTATTTGACTGAACTGCTATTCTATCCTCCAATCGACCGGCTCTATGCCATGTGCCTCTAAAAACGCATTTGTCTGGCTAAATGGCTTACTTCCAAAAAAGCCTCTATAAGCAGAAAGCGGGCTGGGATGCGGCGCTTTTAAAATCAAGTGTTTCGGATTATGAAGCATCTGTGCCTTCCGCTGCGCAGGCGCTCCCCACAGGATAAAGACAATCGGCCTGTCCTGACTATTCAGAGCCGTAATCGCAGCATCCGTAAATTCTTCCCACCCGATTCCTCTGTGAGAATTTGCCTGATGCGCGCGCACGGTAAGAACTGTATTCAGCATCAATACACCCTGTTCTGCCCATTTGGTGAGACAGCCGTGATTCGGAATCTCATATCCCAGGTCGTCATGAAGTTCCTTATAAATATTTACAAGTGACGGCGGAATCTCTACTCCTTTTTTCACAGAAAAGCACAGTCCATGGGCCTGCCCTACATTATGATATGGATCCTGTCCAAGAATCACTACCTTTACTTTATGTAACGGAGTCAGATGAAATGCATTGAAAATATCATCTGCAGGCGGAAATATCAGTCCTGTCCTGTATTCCTGATTTACCGTTTCAAATAATTTTTTATAATATGGCTTTCTAAATTCACCCTTTAACGCATCCAGCCAATCATTATTAATCGCCGCCATGAACCATTTCCTCCGAAATATATCAAATCCAAATAATTATAGTTATTATAACCGCACGGACACTCCACGCCCACGCAGATATTCTTTTACCTCTTTTATTTCAAGTTCCTTATAGTGGAACAGAGAAGCTGCCAACGCTGCGTCTGCCTTTCCATCTGTCAATGCCTCATAAAAATGCTCCAGTTTTCCTGCTCCGCCGGATGCAATCACCGGAATGGATACTGTTTCCGCAATTGCCCTTGTTAGTTCCAGGTCGTATCCCGCTTTGGTTCCGTCGCAGTCCATGCTGGTAAGAAGAATCTCACCTGCACCAAGCTTTTCCACCTTTGCAGCCCACTCTAGTGCATCAATGCCAACATCAATCCGGCCGCCATTTTTATAAATATTCCATCCGCTTCCATCGGCACGTTTCTTCGCATCAATCGCCACTACTACACATTGGCTTCCGAATTTATCTGCGGCATCACTTATAAGCTTCGGCGTATTAATTGCAGAAGAATTGATAGATATTTTATCGGCCCCTTCCCGGAGCAGCGCACGGAAATCCTCCACTGTCCGAATACCGCCGCCTACGGTAAATGGAATAAACACAGTCTCCGCAACCTTACGCACCATGTCTACGACCGTTTGTC
>CALFCS010000098.1 GCA_937950565.1 uncultured Lachnospiraceae bacterium | reverse complement strand
AATTTACGACATTTACGACAAATCTGACACTGCTTTACAATACCAGACAAAATGAGTGATGCCCCGGAAAGCCTGTAAAACAGGCACTTCCGTGATACACAAGACAGGACAAAAATCGACTTCCATTATCAAGAGGTTTTTTATATTTTTTTACAACGTTACCATTTTCACGCAAAATATCCGGCGACCAATATGCCACTGGATATTCTTGCTATAATTTCATACTTAAACTATGCTACTTTCCAGACACCTCCGCGAGCTGTCTCTCCAAAGCCGCAATCACTTCATCTTTCTCTGCAAGCTTCTCTGCCGCTTCCTTCTCTTTCTCTGCAAGCTTCTCTGCCGCTTCCCTCTCTTTCTCCGCAAGCTGTCCTTGCAGGCCATCTATCTCCTTCTGCATTTCATCCACCATATACTCCACTGTATTATGGTCCAGTATTCTCAATTCCTCTGAAAACATCTCCATCACCTTCTCTGTGTTCTGGCACATCCTGTATACATCCTGATACAGTTCCTTGAACTCCGGATAGGTTTCCAGCAGTTTTGTTATCTCCTCCGGATCATCCTCTCCCAGGAACGTCAGCCATGCCTCCAACCGGTTACTTATACCCTTATTTTGACGAATATCCCGGAAGATGTCAAGTGGAATGAAGAAGAATTCCTGCAGCAATTCTATCTCTATTCCGGTATCTGATTTTGGCTTGATATTGTGGATGTAATCATTTGGAAATACATGAAATTCCCTTGTACTTTTTTCAAAAAAGACAATAGTACAGACATTCTTAATATCCCGGTAACTGAACTTCTTTCCCTTTCGGTTTTTCAGACGCTTATACTGACGAAGCAGCAAATCGGCAGAATAGCAGGCGCTTCGCTGGCCAGGAAATGCATAACCGATTTTTTGCACCTCGACATTCACAATGCTTCCGTCAACAAGTTCCACAACAATGTCCATAATCAACAGGGAGCTTTCATCTGCAATGCGGCTCGAATCGTTCGGCAGGACTTTCAATATCCTTACTTTCTGTTTGAAAATAAGGGATAATACCTCCTCCAGACGTTCCGGTACATTCTCTGGGTTCATGATTTCTTTAAAGAAAGAATCATAAAGCAGTTTTACCCCTCTCACCCCGGTACAGAAATCCAGGAATTCTTCCTGCTGTTCCAGATTCCAGCCTTCATAAATTTTCTTCAGATTTTCTTTTTCCTTGATTTCACAGAGAATCTCCTCCCGACTCCGAATCATAGGAAAATACTTTTGTAAGTTGTTACTCATAGGCAATTTTCTCCTTTTCGCTGATAGTGCTTTATTAATAAAATTTCCCTGGTAAAATTTCATTAATAAATTTTCAAGTTTCGAATAAATGTTTCAAATAAACATTGGATAATTGTACGAATACTGTACAATGAATCTTTTTCCAACCAGAACGGTTGAAATGATTGTGAATCAATATTAGCATATCTCATATCAGCTGTCTATATCTCATTTCATAAAAATGCTTAGAAACTTAGAATCTTAGAATACTTAGACAAAATACTATTGAAAATTCTGGGCTGTACTCTTTGTAAATATATGCCTGAACCATTGCCTCCTGCCCATAATAATAGCCGGAATCCGCATTTTTCATGCTAATTCCGGCCTTCTTCATCACTTTTCTTCCAATATGCAGCTTTCTATCCCTTTCTAAAGCCTTGTCGCCAGCCCTAGAATCGGATTGTATTGATAAAGCATTCTTGTAATCTCATCCGCCTGTATCATATTATATATCTCTTTTCCCAACGGTGTTGTATATAATACAGTTACAATAACAAACACTACCCATATAACAAAAAGGGCACATACGGCTCCGATTGCGCCACCGAATATCCTGTTCACAAAACCAAGAACCGGAAGCTCTGCAACTACATTTAAAGCAAATACAATCGCCCGCAGAACAATTGTCACCAGTATAAATGTACACAGAAATGCCACGACTTTTATAATCAGCTTCGAGAGAAAGATTCCCACATACTGGGTAAAGCTCTCTACCCCCAGCTTTTCATAGATTTCATCATTATTATTTGTTGTGAGAAGGTTTTTGTACAACTCCGGCATATCCGAGCCTTCAATTGCTGCCTCCTGAACCTCTCTCGGAATCTCAACGTCCGTTTCCTCCTTCGGCTTTCCCCCTGCCTTCAGACCATCCAGAATACTATTAGAAATTCCGTGCTTTGCCAATTCTTCTCCACCAACTTTTCCTTCCGCAATATCACTGATGCTAATGCCATATCCATTCAGCTGTTCTTCCGTCACACCTGCAGCCCCTAAGACTTTCCGCACGTTTTCTTCTGACATTCCGCCTCCACTTTCATCCTCTGCAAGAGAAACAGCGGCGCTCGCCATGGTACTGCTAATCTGCTTCTCTATCATGTCGTCAAGCGGCGTGAATTTAATTAATAATTCTGTTACGTACGGTGTTGCAAACGTTACTACCACAAGTGTAATAAGCGTTGTCAGAAGAGACACCGAAATCCTCACTGCCCCGCGATACACACCCAACAAAAATCCTGTAAAAACAACCACTCCTGTCACTGCTAAAACTGCATTCATACGTTCTCCTTACTTTACAATCCGGATATGTTCCATACCGTTTGTATTCATCATAATGTATTTATTAATCCCCGACACCGGGAAAATTTCTAAAATCGTATTATCTGCTTCTCCCTGAAATTTATGTATTCCCCGCCTGGTAAAAATACAACATCTGGTCCTGTCATACATAATCACCTGGTTTCCGCACATTTTCACATTGCCGTAATCCCCGGAAAAATCTTCGGAAAGAATCTGCTTTCCCGCCATATCATACAAGCGCAGCTCATAACCGCCCTTTCCCGTATTTTTCAAAACCAGGCCAATGTATTTATCACTGTGAAATACACTTTTTATTTCTTTTTTCAGCTCAATCTTCACAGTCTCCTTCGGCACATCGTTCCCCTTATAGATAAGCAGACAATTATCTCCCGCTGCAACCGATACATTCTGGGACATGAAAAATCCTTCCGCCATAATGGTATTTTCATATTCTTCATATGTCACCTGACGGTCTGTCTGATCTTCCCCTGCTTCCGCAAAATTGTAATAGACGACCTTGGATGTAATCTTTCCGTCTCTTGTATACAGATACAATGCCTGCACAACTTCTCCATTTGGAGATATGGATACATTCAGCGGATAACCCATTCCTTCCGCAGAGGCTTTATGCTCCACCAGAACATTTCCCGCCATATCATAACATATGATTTTGGGCATATTTTCTTGTTTCAAAATGGCACATACAATCCCCTGCTCGGATACTGTAATTTTCTGAATCGGAAGTGTCGTATGGATTTCTCCTTTTACTCCCTCTTCCCTGAAAACAATAATGTCATTGCCACCTTTATCTGCAACCGCCGCAGATGTTGTGTTTGTAACTACAAAGGGATTCTTTATCTGATAAGCCTGATTCCATTGTTCTTCCCCATTCTGGTTCAGATACGAGATTCCATCTCTGCTGTACTTAAGAACCCCATCTGCAAATTGTTTATAATTACTGTCTGCCGCCCCGGCAATTGTGTAAGTATCTATTGTTCTTACTTTCGTGTAAGTCTGAAGCTGTATAAACAAAAACAACGCAGTCACAACTACCAAAACTGTTATGCACACAATCACTGTCTTTCGGGTAACCCGTTTTCTGTGCTGCCGGATCTGCTCATCCGGACTGTCTGTCTGTCCATCTCCACCATTCCCGTCACTCATAATATCCTTCATGAGCTTGTCCGTTCGTTCTTCTATACTCTTTACTACATGCAAATTTTTATTCTTTCGCTGCAATACACAGATTCCTTTCATTCGTGTTTTGTGAATATAATATACCCCAAGGGCATATGTTCTCACTAGGCTCGAGCAATACCTCGCCAAGTGTTCACATTATACCACAAGGGCATATGCTCTCACTAGGCTCGAGCAATACCTCGCCAAGTGTTCACATTATACCACATTTTCCCTTATGGCAACAACAATTTTTGTCCAATGAATATAAGATTCCCGTCGGACAGGCCATTCATCTTACAGATAGCTTCCACATGGCCCCTGTCTCCATATAATTTTATACTAATACTATCCAGTGTATCTCCCTTTTTCACGGTATAAAAGTCTTCCGCGCCAAGCGAATCATCTGCCCCCGCAGCAGCAGCCTCCGGCTTAATCTCCGGTTCCGTTTTCTCCGGCAGCGGGATTTCCTCTGAAGCCTGCACAACATCTCCTGCCGTCTCCTGGCCCGCTGCTTGTCCATCTGCATTTTCCTCTTTTGATTCTATATTTTCCCCGCTCGTGCCATTTACAGAACGTGTCAGGGATTCCAGAGAAGTCTGAACAGATGTCATCTTATCAAAGTTATTCACGGTTGAGATACCAATTGCCAATACAACTACAACAAGAAGAATACTCGTCACATACAGCATTCCCGAATTACGATGCCGGCTTTTATATTCTGTCTTCTCCCTTATTGTACTACGAAAATCCTTTGCAGCTCGATCCTCAACCATTTCACTGGGTGTAACGCCATTCTGTCTGCGTGTACTTATCATATAATTCTGCATATCGGGATTTTTTTCGTAATAAATATAATGTCCTCCCATCTGCATCAGCTCACCATACTTATAGGCGGAAAACATTTCGTCATTTTCAACAGCATCTCTCCAGATAAAGACACTGTTTTCCTTTCCAAACAATTTCCCATGAATCTTGTTCGCCCCACGGTTCAGGCTCATAGGATGGCCGCTCTCTATCAGGCACCAGCCTACCATATCCGATTTGGGGAAATATTTTTTCATATCTTTTTCCAATTCTTCCTGTGTGTCCTTTTCAATCTGTATTTCCGTACCGTCGATTTTAATTTCCTTCATCTGAATCGCCCCGGATATATAGACAACAGCCTGTCCCTCCTGCATTGTAATTTCACCCGCAAGCCCTGCCGCAAGCGGTTTATCTGCAGCTCTTGTCCTGAGCTGGCTCAAATATGTATCTACGTAATCTTCTACGTATATCTTTGGCTCATCACTTACATTTCCTATCTGTCTTACATTCTTCGGAAATTGTTTTTCCATATGCCTTCACCTCATTTTCACATATTTTCGATTATCATAGCATATGGATTACGCATATTTTATCAATTGATGTGGCTTGTCCCGGAAACTTTCCGGCAGGTTCCTGTTATTTTCGACGACTTGCATCACAAGCAGAAAAACCTATGTCTGCTAAAGTCAGAATGTGCAGAAGAAAAAAATGCAACCTGCTATATGACAAAAAGGCGTACCCCGCAGGATACGCCTCTTACATTCGCAAAACACATTACAATTATTTTACAAATTCTTTTACCTTTGCATAGATGCTGTCTGCATCTAATCCATATTTCTTAACCAGTTCTACTGCCGGTCCGGATTCGCCAAACACATCATTCACGCCAATCTTCAGAACCTTTGCAGGAGCCTTTTCAGCGACAACATCGCATACTGCACTTCCAAGTCCTCCGATTACGGAATGCTCTTCAACAGTCACGATTTTTCCTGTCTTAGCTGCTGCGGCAATAACTGCCTCTTCATCAAGCGGTTTAATCGTATGCATATTGATTACCTCTGCACTGATTCCGTCAGCCGCAAGCTTCTCTGCTGCAGCCAGTGACTCAGATACAGGAAGTCCGGATGCAATAATCGTTACATCAGTACCTTCACGAAGTGTTACAGCCTTGCCAATCTCAAATTTGTACTCCGGATTGTCATTGATAACCGGAACTGCAAGTCTTCCAAAACGCATATATACAGGTCCAACATGCTCATATGCTGCCTGTACAGCTGCTTTTGCTTCAATATCATCTGCAGGGTTGATTACAACCATGCCCGGAATTGTTCTCATAAGAGCAATATCCTCGTTACACTGATGAGTCGCACCGTCTTCTCCTACAGAAATACCTGCATGGGTAGCGCCAATCTTAACATTCAGCTTCGGATAACCGATAGAGTTACGAACCTGCTCAAATGCACGTCCTGCTGCAAACATCGCAAAGGAACTTGCGAAAGGAACTTTTCCGGTTGTAGCGATACCTGCTGCCACGCCCATCATATTACACTCTGCGATACCGCAGTCAATGTGACGTTCCGGGAACGCCTTCTTAAATACGCCTGTCTTTGTTGCTGCTGCAAGGTCTGCGTCCAATACAACAACATCATCATGTGCTTTACCTAATTCTGCCAAAGCATTACCGTAGCTTTCTCTTGTTGCAATCTTCTTTACTTCTGACATAATGCTTCACCTACTTTCTCTAAATCTGCCATCGCAACTGCATACTGCTCATCATTCGGAGCTGCACCGTGCCATGATGCCTGGTTTTCCATAAAGGATACACCTTTACCTTTTGTTGTCTTTGCAATAATAGCTGTCGGCTGTCCCTTCGTCTCTCTTGCTTCTTTGAAAGCCGCTTCAATTTCATCAAAATTATGTCCGTCAATATTGATTACATGGAAGTTAAATGCCTCAAACTTCTTATCAATCGGATATGGAGAGTTAACCTCTGAGATAGGTCCGTCAATCTGAAGATTGTTATTATCTACAATAACAACCAGGTTATCCAGCTTTCTGTGTGCAGCCAGCATGGACGCCTCCCACACCTGTCCTTCCTGAATCTCTCCATCGCCAAGAAGTGTATATACTCTATAGGAATCTCCGGATAATTTTGCAGAAATAGCCATACCTACTGCCGCTGAAATTCCCTGTCCAAGTGAACCACTTGACATATCAACGCCTGGGATATGCTTCATATCCGGATGTCCCTGAAGATAAGAACCAACCTTACGAAGTGTAGTCAGATCTTCCACCGGGAAAAATCCTCTGTTTGCCAGAGTGGAATAATAACCCGGCGCAGTGTGTCCCTTTGACAATACAAAACGGTCACGATCTGCCTTTTTCGGGTCTTTCGGGTCAATATTCATCTCCTCAAAAAACAGATATGTATAAATATCTGCCGCGGATAATGAACCGCCCGGATGTCCGCATTTTGCGCTGTGAACTGCAGTAACGATGCCCTTGCGGACTTCATTTGCAGTTTTCATTAATTCTACTTTGTTCATGAAAATGCCTCCTTATTCTCCAAAGACAGCTTTATAATCTGCCTGGAATTTTTTAATACCTGCGTCTGTCAGCGGATGATGTGTCATCTGCTCAATCACCTTATATGGTACAGTCGCAATATCTGCGCCTGCCAGTGCACAGTCTGTCACATGCATCGTGCTTCTTACGCTCGCTGCGATAATTTTTGTGTCGATGTCCCCTGCCACACGGAAAATCTCTGCAATCTCTGCAATCAGATCAGTACCTCTTACAGAAATGTCATCAAGACGTCCGAGGAACGGTGATACATACGTAGCGCCTGCTCTTGCAGCTAAAAGAGCCTGATTGGCCGTAAAAATCAGGGTAACGTTTGTCTTGATGCCTTCTGCTGTAAGCTGTTTACAAGCTTTCAGACCTTCTGCCGTCATTGGGAGCTTAACTACCATATTTTTATGGATTTTAGCAATCTCCCTTCCTTCTGCAATCATTCCCTCTGCATCAACGGTAGTCGCTTTCACTTCTCCGCTGATCGGTCCATCCACAATTGAAGCAATCTCTGCAATAACCTCTTCAAATACTCTTCCTTCTTTTGCAATCAGGGAAGGATTGGTTGTTACGCCGCAGATTACCCCCATGTCATTTGCCTTTTTGATATCTTCTACCTTGGCAGTGTCAATGAAAAATTTCATTCCTCTGTTCCTCCTTTAAATGTAGGTTGAATCACTCACCTATCATATTACCCATATATATGGATTATAGCTCATGACACAAGGGTTGGTCAATACAAAATAGCCAACCTTTCTTTTCTTTTTGTATTATTTTTGTACTATTTTTACAATTCACGCCGTCCTTCGAGCGCCCGCAAAAGGGTAACTTCATCGATATACTCCAGATCGCCGCCCACCGGAACCCCGCTTGCAATACGGCTTACCTTGATTCCCGTAGGCTTTATGAGCTTACTGATGTACATGGCTGTCGTCTCGCCTTCCAGACTGGAATTCGTGGCAATAATCACTTCCTCCACATCTCCTTCCAGTCTTTGAATCAGCTCTTTCAGCCTGATATCCCCCGGACCGATTCCCAACATAGGAGAAATGGCCCCGTGAAGCACATGATATACCCCGTTATATTTCCCGGTTTTCTCATAAGCCGCAAGATCCCGCGTGTCCTCCACGACCATAATGGTCTTATGGTCTCTCCCTTCATTCGAGCAGATCGGACACAGCTCCTGGTCTGTAAGCGTGCAGCACTGCGCACAGTATCTTACATGGGCTTTTGCATCGATCATCGTATCTGCAAGCCTTCTGACCTCTTCCTCTGGCATATGTATCAAATGAAAAGCCAGCCTCACCGCTGACTTTGCCCCTATCCCCGGAAGCCGGGAAAGCTCTTCGATTAATTTACTTATCTGATTACTGTAGTAATCCATACATATCCCTCTTTACTATCGTGCTGTCATTTCTCATACGGCTAAAAGATTCCCGACAATCCTCCGCCCAGTCCGCCTGTAAGCTTTGACACAGAATTTGCTGATTCTGCATCAACCTTTTCCAAAGCCTCATTGAGCGCAGCTACAATCAGGTCTTCCAGCATTTCTACATCCTCCGGGTCAACAACCTCTTCATCCAGATGAATCTTCAACACTTTTTTCATTCCGGATACGGTCACTTCCACTGCTCCGCCTCCTGCGGTAGCCGTAAATTCCTTCGTTTCCATCTCTTTGGCCCGTTCTTCCATCTGACGCTGCATCTTCTGTGCCCGCTTCATAAGATTTGCCATATTTCCCGGCATTCCGCCGCCTCCTGGAAATCCACCTTTTTTTGCCATAATTCTCTTCCTCCTGTTCCCGGCAGATTTTAATCATCCTCCACCGTGATTTCCATATTTATAATTTGTTCTATGTCAACGAAACAGTTTTCAAACCGGCGTCCCTCGTCAACCTTCCGGACATCCAGTTCCATTTCCTTTCCGATTTTTTCTGCAATCAGCCTTTTTATCTCATCCTTGTGCGCTTCACTGCCAACCACACCTGCGCTGACCTCATCCGGCAGGACGATCAAAAGCCTCCTGCCCTCTCCGGCGCTTAAACGTGCTTTTTTCAAATAAGTCCGAAGCATCGGGGATGCCTCGTTTGCAATTTTCCGGAAATCCTTCGCCACAGCCTTCACATCCTCATCAAGCGCCTGGGGAAGCTCCGGCTTCTTCTCTTCCATTTCTTCCTTGCCGCTGTCGTCATATACAGGCTTCTCCTCTGCCGCCTTATAGACCACACCCTTTTCCAGCTGTTCTTCAACCGCACGGATTCTGTCAAGCAGCGCATCCTGCGTCGTCTCCATCTGCGGACGGCATAGCTTGATAAGCGCAACCTCCAAAAGTACTCTCTTCTGCGTCGCATATTTTAACTGATTCGTAAGATCTGAAAAAATACGAATATAACGAATCAGAACCTCTTCTTCCATCATCAAGGCTTCTTCCTTAAGTCTTGCCAGGTTTTCCGTCGATATATCCAGCACATCCTCCATATCATCGGAGCATTTCACCAGCAGAAGATTCCTCAGATACCATGTGAAATCCGAAGCAAGCTGTGAGAGTTCGCGCCCCTGCATAACCAGCTCCTCCACCGTCTCCATCACTCTGCGCACATCCGCAGCCAGAATCTCACGCAAAAGCCTGCTGAACACTTCCGTATCTACCGCACCGAGTACTTCCAGAACATGATCATAAGTAAGCTCCTGTCCGATGTAAAATGCAGCACATTGATCCAGAAGGCTTAAGGCATCTCTCATAGAGCCGTCCGCCATTCTGGCAATATAGCGGACAGCTCTCTCTTCTACCTTCCATTGTTCTTTTTCAATCAACTCCGTAAGCCTTGACGATATTGTTTCAATCGAAATACGTTTAAAATCGTAACGCTGGCATCTGCTCAAAATCGTAACCGGAATCTTATGTGCCTCTGTCGTCGCCAGAATAAAAATCACATACTCCGGCGGTTCCTCCAGCGTTTTCAAAAGGGCATTAAAGGCGCCGATAGAAAGCATATGCACCTCATCGATAATATAGACCTTATATCTGCCCTCCGCCGGCCGGTAAGAGACCTCTTCCCGGATCTCACGAATATTGTCAACACCGTTGTTAGAAGCCGCATCAATCTCGATGACATTCATGGAACTTCCGTCCGCAATTGCCCGGCACATGGCACATTCCCCACAGGGACTTCCATCCACCGGGTGTTCACAGTTGACTGCCTTGGCAAAAATCTTTGCCACCGTCGTCTTTCCCGTTCCACGGGTTCCGCAGAATAAATATGCATGGCCGATACGCTCCGCCTTAATCTGGTTCTTAAGCGTCCAGACAATAGCATCCTGCCCTTTTACGTCTTCAAATTCATTCGGCCGGAATTTCCGGTATAATGCCATATACGACATTTTCTACACTCCCATTCTACTTCCTACTTATCTCCGAAGCTGATACCTGTCAACTTCGCTTCTTTAATAATATCAGAATTCGGATCTACATATTTTAGCTTACCTGCAACCTCTGCAAGCGGTACACGAACAATCTTATCATTCTTAACTGCCATCATGTTACCGAAATCACCGTCCAGAATTGCTTCTGCCGCTGCCGCCCCCAGTCTTGTAGAAAGAACACGGTCATATGGACACGGAGAACCACCTCTCTGTGTATGTCCCGGAATTGCAATACGCACTTCCTGATCCGTTCTCTTGGAAACCTTTTCTGCCATTTCATAAGCTACAGACGGATAAGATTTCTTTTCCTGCTTTTTCTTCAGTTCCTTCTTGGAAAGCTTTGCATCCTTCTTGGAAATAGCGCCCTCTGCAACTGCAATGATCGTAAATCTCTTGCCTGCTTCTTTTCTCTTATTAATCGCATCTACGATTACATCTATATCATACGGTATCTCCGGAAGAAGTACAATATCCGCACCTCCGGCAATCGCCGCATGAAGCGCTACCCATCCTACTCTGTGTCCCATGATCTCAACAATAAACACACGGTTATGGGAAGTTGCTGTCGTATGAATCTTGTCAATCGTATCTGTAGCAATATCAACCGCGCTCTGGAAACCAAACGTCATATCCGTTCCCCAAAGGTCATTATCAATCGTCTTTGGAAGCGTTACAACATTCAGGCCTTCCTCTCTCAAAAGATTCGCTGTCTTATGGGTTCCGTTTCCTCCCAGAATCACAAGACAGTCCAGATTCAGCTTATGATAAGTATGCTTCATAGCCTCCACTTTATCAAGTCCGTTTTCATCCGGTACACGCATCAATTTAAACGGCTGTCTGGAGGTTCCCAGAATCGTGCCTCCCACGGTCAGGATTCCTGAGAAATCTTTGGAAGTAAGCATCTTGAAGTTTGAATAAATTAATCCTTTATACCCTTCCTGGAATCCATAAATCTCCACATCCTTTGCATCGCACTTAGAATAAATGCCCTTTACAACTCCACGCATCGCTGCATTCAATGCCTGACAGTCGCCGCCGCTTGTAAGTATACCAATTCTTAACATGTTTCTTCTCCTCCTTTATTTGGTTCTATTAAATCCGCCAAATGTTATATACTCTAGTATACATTATTTTTGAGATTGAAACAATGGGCAAAAGTGTTATAATGTTCATGAAATTGTTCCAAACCTGCTTCACGGCCCGCCACAGCCATGGGCTCTGCCATCGGTTTAGCGGAAACTGTGCTCTGCGCG
>CALFCS010000097.1 GCA_937950565.1 uncultured Lachnospiraceae bacterium | reverse complement strand
TATGACCATACCTTCAAAGATATTTTCCAGGAAATCTATGATGCAGATTATAAGGAGAAATTTGAGGAGGCCGGCATTACATACTTCTATACACTTATTGATGATGCGGTTGCCCGTGTTATGAAGTCTGAGGGCGGCTACATCTGGGCATGTAAGAATTATGACGGAGATGTAATGAGCGATATGGTATCCTCTGCATTTGGCTCGCTTGCAATGATGACATCCGTACTGGTATCTCCGGAGGGATATTACGAATATGAAGCAGCGCACGGAACCGTACAGCGCCATTATTATAAGCACCTGAAAGGGGAAGAGACATCTACCAATTCTGTAGCAACGATTTTTGCATGGACAGGAGCGCTTCGGAAACGCGGTGAGATGGACGGCAATAAGGAGCTTATGGAATTTGCAGATAAGCTTGAAAAAGCAACGATTGATACGATTGAAGAGGGTAAAATGACAAAGGACCTTGCGCTTATTACAACACTTCCGAATCCGACGGTATTAAACAGCGAAGGATTTATCAAGGCAATTGCTGAAAAGCTGATGTAAGACAAAGCGTAGCAGGGCAGAAATATAAAATTGGACAGAAGATACTGTTTCTCCTGTCCGATTTTATATATATGATTTATCCTTCATCCGGTGCATTTTCTTCCAGCGTTTCCCATGTTTCATACAGCGTTTCCAGCTGTGATTCAATATCTGCCTTTTCCTGTATGAGCTCCTGACATTTGACGGAATTCGTATAAATCTCTTCCAGCGTCATCTGTTCATCTATTTCAGCGTTCCGGTTTTCCAACGCTGCAATTTGTTCTTCCGCTTTCTTTAAGTCATTTAAGCGTTTCCTTTCTCTTGCCTGGGCTTCCTTTTGCTCCTGCCAGCTAAGCTTTGAAGAAGAGGCATTCCTGTCTGCTCTATCTGTGGAACGGTCTGTTATAGAAGCATTTCCGGCATAGACTGCTGTCAGTTCCTCCTTCTTTTCCAGATAATAATCATAATTTCCGATATAATTTACAAAGGTATGGTTTACCAGATCCAGAATTCTGGTTGCGGTCTGGTTAATGAAATACCGGTCATGAGATACGTAAAGAACCGTTCCGGTATAATCATTGAGCGCTTTCTCAAGAATTTCCTTTGAGGTAATATCCAGATGATTGGTCGGCTCATCAAGGATGAGAAAATTAGCTTCTGACAGCATCAATTTTGCAAGAGATACCCGTCCCCGCTCTCCGCCGCTTAAGTCCCCGATTAATTTGAAGACATCGTCTCCGGTAAAGAGGAATGCCGCAAGCATATTGCGAATCTGTGTGTTTGTGAGCGTCGGATAATCATCAGATATTTCATCAAAGATTGTTTTCTCCATGTGAAGTACATGGTGTTCCTGGTCATAATAGCCAATTTCTACATTTGTACCAAGGGTGAAACTACCCGAATCTGCAGGAATGACCTGGTTCAGTATTTTGAGGAGTGTTGTTTTCCCGGTACCGTTATCTCCGATAACTGCCACATGCTCCCCGCGTTTTATTTCAAAACTGACATCTGTAAATAAAGTCTGCGGTGGAAATGCTTTACACAGATGCTCTACAGACAGAACATCATTGCCGCTCGTGCGGGAGGGCTCCAGCTTTAAATGGATTTCCGTATTGATTTCCACTGGCTTTTCCACCGGCTTCATCTTGTTCAACATTTTTTCGCGGCTTTCGGCCCGCTTGATAGACTTCTCGCGGTTAAAAGAGCGGAGTTTTTCAATCACGGCCTCCTGATGCTTGATTTCCTGCTGTTGGTTCAGATATTCCTTCAGTCTGGCATCCCGGATTTGTTTTTTCTTTGCGGCATAATCCTGATAGTTTCCCAGATATGTAGTAAGCTCGCCATTTTCGATATCAATTACCTTCGTTACTACACGGTTTAAAAAATAACGGTCGTGTGAGACGATTAAGACAGCGCCGGGATAATTGAGAAGGTAAGTTTCAAGCCAGGCGATGGAATTCAAATCCAGGTGGTTGGTTGGCTCATCGAGAAGCAGGATATCCGGTGTGGTAAGCAGAAGTTTTCCCAGGGATACACGGGTTTTCTGCCCGCCGGATAAGGTGTCGACTGGTTTGGAAAAATCATTTTCGCTAAACCCAAGTCCTTTTAGCACTCCGGTAATCTCACTTTCGTAAGCATAGCCGTTGGCGCGTTCAAACGCACTGGTGAGACGGTGATAGGCTTCCATACTTGCTTCTAGCGCTTCTCCGGTCAGATGTTTCATTTTCTGCTCAATGGAACGTATTTCCTGCTCCATAGAAATAATTTCGGCTTTTGCTGTTTTGACTTCCTCGTAAATCGTGTGATGGCTGTTCATTTCCTGATGTTGTGCCAGATAACCGAGAGATTTCCCTTTCGAAAGTACAATATTTCCACTGTCCGGGGAAAGTTCTCCTACAATCATTTTGAGAATGGTTGTCTTTCCTGCACCATTAACTCCGACGAGCGCAGCCTTTTCGTGGTCCTCTATATGAAAGGAACCATTTTTTACAATGATTTCTTCTCCAAATGCTTTATTTATTCCGTGACATGCAAAAATCATAATATCCTCCTGAAATTCACAGATGTTTTAATTATAACGGAAATAGAAGAAAAAACAACTAAAAGTTTGACTTTGGCCATACAATTTTATATAATAAAAGCCGAGAAAAAAAAGGAAAGGTGAATATAAAATGCGGGATGGAGAGATTTCCCAGGCAGTAGTCAGGAGACTTCCAAGATATTACCGGTATCTGGGTGAACTCCTGGAAAATAATGTTGAAAGAATATCCTCGGGCGACCTGAGCAAAAGGATGAAGGTGACTGCTTCGCAGATTCGTCAGGACTTGAATAACTTCGGGGGATTCGGACAGCAGGGATACGGATATAATGTAAAATATTTATATACAGAGATCGGAAAGATTCTTGGCCTGGAAGAAGATCATAGCATGATTATTATTGGAGCCGGCAATCTGGGACAGGCGTTAGCAAATTATGCGGCATTTGAGAAAAGGGGATTTCAGCTCAAGGGGTTATTTGATATTAATCCGGAGCTGGAAGGCAGGAAAATCCGTGGCGTTCCGATTCGTGTGATGAGCGAGCTGAAAGGATTTATACAGGACAATAAGATTGAGATTGCAGCGCTTACGATTCCGAAGGAACAGGCCGTGAAGGTTGCGAATATGCTGGTGGATAACGGAGTCCGTGCAATTTGGAATTTTGCACACGTAGACTTAAATCTTCCGGCAAATGTGATTGTAGAGAATGTTCATTTATCGGAAAGCCTGATGCGGCTGTCCTATAATATCTGCCGTTATAAAGAGGAACATAAGTAGTAATGAAAAGACGTGCGTGGGGCAATAAGTACAGATTCGTTTTCCAGCACGTCTTTCCTGTTGTATTTAGGAGAGTATGCCGGAAGGCAGTTTAAATGAAACCTATGACTGGAGGTGCAGGATGAAATATTTGCCAAATGGCTGTCAGATGAAAAGAGCGGACAGTTATACAATCAGGGAGCTTTTCGTTCCATCCCTTACACTTATGGAGCGGGCTGCCGCCGCCTGTGTGGATGTGATACAGAAGAAACAATCTGAGCTTACCCATATCTGCGTTGTGTGTGGCTCAGGCAATAATGGAGGCGACGGGTTTGCAGTCGCGCGTATGTTCCGGGAAAAGGGATTTCAGGTTACAGCGGTAATGGCGGGGAATCCGGAACATTGCACAGAGGAGACGGTGTACCAAAGAGAACTTTTTGAAAAAGCAGGCGGAGTCATCTGTGACGAATTTACCGCAGGCGAATATAGTATCATTATAGATGCTATATTCGGGGTTGGACTTGGCAGAGAGATTTGTGGAAGATATTATGATATTATCCGGAAAATGAACGAGGCGGATGCTGTGAAAGCTGCCATCGACATTCCGTCAGGAATATCGGCAGATACCGGGGCTGTGATGGGAATTGCGTTTCATGCAGACTATACCATAACTATGCAGTGTAAAAAACCAGGCCTTTTGTTGTCTCCCGGCAGAGAGTATGCAGGGGAAGTGATTGCGGCGGATATCGGGATATCGGAGCAGCCTCTTGCCGAGGACAAAGAGACCGCATATATGCTGGAGCCGGAGGATTATAAGGAACTTATTCCGAGGAGACGTCCGGATTCGAATAAAGGAACCTACGGCAGAATTCTGATGATTTCCGGAAGCAGAGGAATGTCCGGGGCAGCATATCTAAACGGCCTGGCGGCATATCGTACCGGCGCCGGTCTTGTGCAGATTTATACGCACGAGGACAACCGCATGATTCTTCAGACACAGCTTCCGGAAGCCATTATCCAGACTTACCAGGATTATAATGAGGAGCAGCTTAAGAAGGCGCTGAAATGGGCGGATGTCGTGTGTATCGGTTCGGGGCTTGGGATAGATAAGCAGGCAGACAGGATTCTAAGGACAACGCTTGAGAATGTGGAGTCACCGTGTGTGATAGACGCAGATGGATTAAATCTTATAGCGGCAGACAAAGGGCTGTTTGAGAACATAAAAGACAAAAAAGTGATATTGACGCCGCATCTGAAAGAATTTGCCAGACTGACAGGCAGAGAAGTGGCGGATATCCGTGCAGACAGACTAAAAGCTTTGAAGGAATTTGTAGAAGAAACGAGGGTCACTTGTGTTTTAAAAGATTCCAGGACGATTCTTTTATCCCCGGATGAGCGGGTATGTATGAATATGTCCGGGTGCCAGGCGCTGGCGAAAGCAGGTTCTGGAGATGTCCTTGCAGGAGTTCTCGCAGGACTTTTGGGGCAGGGCTTATGCTGCCGGGATGCGGCGGTACTTGGTGTATATCTGCACGGCCGTGCCGGTGAATATGCAAAAGATGAATATGGAAGCTACGGCATTCTGGCAAGGGAGATTGCGGATGCTGTCGGTAAAGTACTAAAAGGATGGGAGGCATCTGCATCATGAAAAAATATATGAGGGTTTGTGCAAAAATAGATTTGGATGCAGTGGAATATAATATGGAGAAGATGCATGAGAATATCCGGGAGGATGCGCTCATGCTCGCGGTTATCAAAACAGACGGCTATGGGCATGGCGCCGTGCCGATTGCACAGATGCTTGAGAAAAAAGATTACATATGGGGATATGCTGTGGCAACGCTTGAAGAGGCGGTACATTTGAGAAAGAATGGAATCCGCAGGCCGGTTCTTGTGCTGGGGTGTATTTTCCCGGAGCAGCTTTCTGAGGCAGTAGAAAATGAGATTCGCATTACAGTGTACCGGGAGGAAACGGCAAGGGAACTTTCAAAGCTTGCCGGGAAATTGGGAAAAAAGGCATATATTCATATCAAGCTTGATACAGGTATGTCAAGGCTTGGCTTTCCGGTCTGTATGGAGAGCGTCGAAACGATTCAAACCATCTGCATGCTGCCGGGAATTGAAGCAGAGGGCATGTTTACGCATTTTGCAAAAGCAGATGAGACAGACAAGGAATTTACCAGGAAGCAGATGGAGGATTATCTGTATATGAAACGTGTCCTGGAGGAAAGAAATGTTCAGTTTCAATGGTATCACTGCTCTAACAGCGCAGGGATTATAGATGTACCGGAGGCAAATATGGATCTGGTACGTGCAGGAATTTCCATATATGGCCTGTATCCTTCCGAGGAGGTGCAGAAAGAGAAGATGCCTCTTAAGCCGGCGCTGGAGCTTATCAGCCATGTGGCGCATGTGAAGTGGGTGAAAGCAGGAACACCGGTAAGCTATGGAGGAACTTATATTACAGAACGTGATACAAAGATTGTTACTGTGCCGGTGGGATATGGGGACGGTTATCCGAGAAGCCTTTCAAATAAGGGGTATGTCCTGATTCATGGCAGGAAGGCTCCAATCATTGGGAGAGTGTGTATGGACCAGTTTATGGTCGATGCAACAGAGATTGAAAATGTAGAATTTGGCGACAGAATCACTCTGATAGGGCAAGACGAAGGAGAGAGGCTCCCGGTTGAAGCGCTGAGCGGGCTGTCCGGCAGATTCAATTATGAATTTGTCTGCGATTTGGGAAAACGGATTCCGAGAATCTATATCAGGCATGGAAAGGTGACAGAACAGAAGGACGTTTTGACTGATACACGGCTCGATTGGTGAAAACTCTGAAGAATACTTCCGAAAAAGGTGGAAATACTATTTTTATCTAAAAAAATCGGAGTGTGAAAAGAGTGCAGATAAGACGTGGTGATATATTTTATGCAGATTTGAGCCCGGTAGTCGGCTCAGAGCAGGGAGGAATCAGGCCGGTCCTGATTATACAGAATAATGTGGGCAACCGGCACAGTCCGACCGTGATTTGTGCGGCGATTACTTCCCGTATGAACAAGGCAAAGCTTCCGACACATGTGGAGGTTGATGCAAGAAGATATCAGATTGTGAAAAATTCAGTGGTTCTTCTGGAACAGATACGGACCATTGATAAACAGAGACTGAAAGATTTCGTATGCCACCTGGATAAAGAGATTATGAATAAGGTGGATGAGGCGCTGAAGGTAAGTTTTGAACTGCATACATAGAGTTAAGATTGAAAAACTTACGGAAGCGTGCTAGAATGGGTATGAAAAATAGGAACGAAAAGAGGAATTGAAAGATGTCAGGACATTCAAAATTTGCCAATATTAAGCATAAGAAAGAAAAGAATGATGCAGCAAAAGGAAAAATATTTACGAAAATAGGTAAGGAGCTGGCAGTGGCTGTAAAGGAAGGCGGAAGTGCGGACCCGGCAAATAACAGCAGACTTCGGGATGTGATTGCAAAAGCGAAAGCAAATAATATGCCGAATGATACAATCGAAAGAAATATTAAAAAGGCTGACGGGGATGCCAACGCAGCAAATTACGAATATATTACATATGAAGGTTACGGTCCGAACGGTACGGCGATTATCGTTGAGACACTTACGGACAATCGTAACAGGACTGCTACGAATGTAAAAAATGCATTTACCAAGGGAAGAGGAAATGTAGGGACACCGGGATGTGTTTCCTTCATGTTTGATAAAAAGGGACAGATTGTAATTGCAAAAGAGGAATATGAGTGTGACGCAGACGAGCTTATGATGACAGCGCTTGATGCAGGTGCAGAGGATTTTTCAGAAGAGGAAGACAGCTATGAGATTCTTACAGATCCGGATGAGTTTAGTGCAGTGCGCCAGGCTCTGGAGGAAGCCGGGATTCCGATGGCGGCCGCTGAGGTTACCATGATTCCGCAGACTTATGTAGAACTTACGGATGAGAAGGATATTGCGAGTATTCAGAAAACACTGGATATGCTGGATGACGATGATGATGTTCAGAATGTATACCACAATTGGGACGAATAACCGACGGAGGGTAATATGGATAAAATAAAGGAAGACTTAATCAGCTTGTTTGACGAGATGTTTGGCTGCCTTAATATGTATAAGAGAAAGACATATGATAAGCTGTTTGAAGAAAAATTTCAGAAATACAAACATATCATATATGACATTACGCGGATGTGTAATGAAAAATCAGAGGAGGAGCAGGAGCAGATAATTGAGGAGCTGGCTGCTGTGATTCCGGACCATGCTTATGAAGAAGTGCAGAAGATATCCAGATTCAGGCGAAAAAATGAATCCTTTGACTATAATATCAATATGGTAGGATATGTAATTCCGATTCTTACATATACCGGAGAAAAGAACTGCCAGAAGCTGGCTGAGCGCACGGTGGAATTATGGAATGCAAAGAAGATGAATTCTTTGAAGCTGAGTGTATCTTCTTATGAGATCATCTCGGAGGGATTTCAGAACAGCGGTCTTGGAATCTTTGGCAGAAGAAAATAAACGAACAGGAGGAAAGAGTGGCAATGAGCGATTATAAGATAGAAACAAAATGTATCCAGTCCGGTTATGAGCCGGGAAATGGTGAGGCAAGAGTGCTTCCGATTTATCAGAGCACGACATTTAAATATGCGAGCAGCGATCAGATGGGACGTCTGTTTGATTTGGAGGAAGCCGGATATTTTTATACAAGACTTCAGAATCCTACGAATGATGCTGTTGCTGCAAAAATCTGTGATTTGGAAGGCGGCGTTGCTGCAATGCTGACTTCTTCCGGACAGGCAGCGAATTTTTATGCAATCATGAATATTGTGCAGGCAGGGGATCATATTGTGTGTGCATCTGCTCTCTATGGCGGTACTTATAATCTGTATGCACATACAATCCGCAAAATGGGTGTGGAAGCAACTTTTGTAGACCCGGATTGCACAGAGGAAGAGCTGGAAGCAGCATTCCAGGAGAATACGAAGGCAGTCTTCGGTGAGACAATTGCCAATCCCGCGCTTGTTGTCCTGGATTTTGAAAAATTTGCAAAGGCGGCACATGCACATGGAGTACCGTTTATCGTAGATAATACCTTTGCAACACCGATTAACTGTCGTCCGTTTGAGTGGGGTGTAGACATTGTTACACATTCGACTACAAAATATATGGATGGACATGCGTCCTGTGTAGGAGGAGCCATTGTAGACAGCGGCAACTTTGACTGGGATGCACATGCAGATAAATTCCCGGGACTTACCACTCCGGATGAAACTTATCATGGAATTGTATATACAGAGAGATTTGGAAAAGGCGCTTATATTACAAAAGCTACGGCACAGCTTATGAGAGACCTTGGTTCCATTCAGGCGCCGCAGAATGCATTTCTTCTGAATATCGGGCTTGAGACACTTCATCTGCGCATGGAGAGACATTGCAGTAATGCATTGAAGGCAGCGGAGTATTTGAAGAACCATGAAAAAGTTGCATGGGTAAACTGCCCGTCACTTCCGGGAGACAAATATTATGACCTTGCACAGAAATATATGCCAAACGGAACGTGCGG
>CALFCS010000096.1 GCA_937950565.1 uncultured Lachnospiraceae bacterium | reverse complement strand
GGGAACAGATGGCGGCCATGATGTACCGCTATGCGGATTTTAAAGGCTATGATACGAGTGCACGTAAGGAACTGGATGCATTTAAAGATGCAGCAGATGTAAATGCTTACGCACTTGACGCAATGCAGTGGGCAGTAGGAAATGAGATTATCACAGGGAAGACGATTGACGGACAGCTTGTCCTTGACCCGGAAGGATATGCAAACCGCGCGGAATGTGCTGCTATTATCATGAGATTTACGGAAAAATATAAAGAATAACATCCGATGGCTTTTATGAACGTAAAATATCTGGCAGAAAAAGACTGCTATGTCCATGGACATAGCAGTCAATAAATTATCTGAACTCTTTCAACCGGCTATTCAACCTCATTAAAATCTTTTTCTTACGTTTATTAACACCCCGCTGACTCATACCGATGGCATGTCCGATTTCTGTTTCAGAGCATTTCTCTGCATACATTTCCATAATAGTACGGTCCGCCTCATCTAGCTCGTCCAATGCTTTATGAAGCTCAGTAATTAAGAGTTTTTTCATAATAGCTGATTCCAAATCTGTATCATCCGGCGCTTCGTATTCTGTATTCTCGTAAAGCTCGTCCAACGATACGGCGCTTTTCTGGCGCTGGATACGTTTAGCCTCACGCCAGAGCGGGCGCATATACTCATAATATTGTTCCTTTGAAACCGGAATCATAACAGCACGCAGCTTTTGATTTCCGATTTTGGCCCATATTACTTCTGCCGGGTTAATTCCAAAATCCCGAATAATTTCAGCAGTTACTTCCATCGGAATGTAATATTTCCTCTCCTTGTTACCTGACTGTAAATTTACCATCATGCAACTCCTCCTTCGATATGAAACCGAAGTGAGAACCCACACAGATTTTTCTAACATCATCGACCATAAGAATGAATCCTCACTTCTTAACTGGCCAATCGTCCCGGGGGATTAGCTGATATTTTTGTGACTGTCTCACTGCTCCGGGCGCCGTTGATCAGACGGCGAACAGGAAGACAGGTTGCAGAGAACAAAAACGCCTCTATGGCATTCTGTTACAAAATGTGATATACTAAATGAAAATTGTACATTTGCTTCCCTGATTACATGAAAATTGTACAGAAAAAAATCCTTCCACACAGGAAAGATTCGGAAGCATTTGGAACAAATCGGAATTTTAAATATGAGGTAACAGTCAATGCTTTTTAGTGAATTTGCAAACATCATATATAACCGTTGTGGGGGAACACAGCAGCCTCATGAATTTTTCCTGCTGCTTTTCGAAAATATAATGAGAGACCCGCAAACTGACGAAGAGAAAAAGCAAAATGAAGAAGATAAATACAATCCGTTTGCCAGATTGCAGCCGGATACACTGACCAGACTTTTTAATGGAACAAATCACATGAACCCCAAAAAAGTCCGCGTCGCACGTGCATTGGCGAGTACGGACAAATTCGCCTCTTTTATTGAATCACAAAGTTGGGATTCCAAAAGCGCCATTGAGGCCGACCTGAAACAAAGGATTGTGAATTTCAATCCAGAGAATGATACTCTCGGATATGCATGCGCCGATTTATTCCTGCAGATTATGGATGATATCTCTGAAAATAATGAAACATCCAGCCCTGTTCCAGATACTTCTCTACTCGCATTACCAACTTCCAAATTCGCAGCCATCCCTTCGTCATCTGTTTATTACGATGAATCGGACGGTAAAATACATATCGGCAATATAGGAATCTCTATTCCCAAAGAATTAGAACCGTCAAAGGACATTGCACCGGAAGAGACCATCTATACACAGGAGCTGTTGAGAGCCTACGCAGATGCTGAGAAATCAGGACCCCTCACACAGGAGGATTTGGATTCTCTTCCTTCAAAATACAAACGTAATTTTACTGACCAGCGGATAAACTATTACAGTGCAGTACGTATTGACCGCTTTGTCAGAGAATCGTTTTCCACTGGAAGCGAAGAAGCAAAGAAATGGAAAGATGGTACGCTGGACTATATCAACGATACTCTGTGGGATGACTACGATAACGGTTATAAACGACTGATTGCTGTGATGAAGAAGGTTGTGGACAGCACCACTACTTCTGTTATCAGTTCATTCGATAATTTTGTGGGTTCAAAAGAAAAGAAAGGAGTCTGCCATCTGCTCGTGAATGATGGCAGGATAAGATGGGTCGAAGAAGATGAATGAAATATTTAATACTACCTTTGAGGTTTCCATGCGTCTTCTTCTTATGCTTTCTATAGATGAAGAAAATTGCTGGACGCTTGACAACCTCGTATTCACTGATTTCATAACCTGTTACTCTAAGGAATTTGGTATAACAGACAGTAATTTACACGGTGATAATGAATTTAGTTTCACTGAAATTGCTGCAAGAAGAAACCGTGCAAAAAAAGCGCTTTTGTTTCTGACACTCTGCGGACAGATTATTGCTTATTCCGATAAGAATGGATTTCATTATACAATATCTGCACAGGGGATAAGCTTTTGTCAATCTCTAACCTCTGATTATGCACAGGAATATCTGTTCTTAGCAGGAAAAACACGGGAATATGTAGGGACAAAAACAGAAACGGAATTGCTTGCCCTAATCGTCAGAAGAGCAGCAAATATATAGAAAGGAGCAGACGGCATGGCTTTTTATATTTCAAAAGTAACTGCGACGGGTGACAGAAAGTCTCCCGCATCCGTTGAATTTGGCAATGGGCTGAATATTATCTGCGGCGTATCGGATTCGGGAAAAACCTGCGTGTTGAAATGCATCCAGTTTGCTATGGGTATACTGAAAACTCCCTTTGATAAAGAGGAAACCGGATATAATGGCGTGGATATGGAAGTCGTTACTCCGAACGGTAAACTGTACTTTTCCCGTTCTCTGGGGAAGAATATTGTAAATGTGATTTCTGAGGTTTCCGGAATTAACAGTGGCGATTATGATACAGAATATAAATCAAAGGGAAATAAGAACCCGGTTCTCAATGAATTATGGTTAAAACTAATTGGTATTGAGAAACTGCCTATGATTATAAAAAATCAGAATTTTGAACGCCAGCGTTTGACCTGGAAAACCCTTATCCACCTGTTTTGGATCAAAGAAGAATCCATAGAACATCCGGGTTCTGCGCTGCTCCCTGATGTAACTACGCTGCACCCATATTTTTTCTCCTGCTTGCTCTACCTTCTCACCGGAAACAGCTATGCAGAAATGGAGCAGCAGGAAAAGGAAGAAATCAGCAAAGCAAAAAAAGAGGCCGTACGCCAATTTGTATATCCTCAGCTGGAGAAATTGGCTGCAAAACGTAAAAATCTGCAAAAGCTTCTATCTGACTTCGGCAATCTGGATGTAGAAGCAGAAATGCAGAGAATTATTGATTGTTTATCCGAAACAGAAAATGCCGTTGTTTCCGCCACGAATGAAAGCAGAGATTTGTTGGGCACCCTGCTCGAATTCAAAAGGCAGGAGAGTGAGCTTGCGATAACGAGCAGCCAGTTCCAGGCATTAAAACTGCAATATGTCGCTGATATAAAACGGCTGTCATTTATTACCGATGGCGAATCAAAAATGCGTTCTATCCCGAAAGGAGTACTCCGTTATTCGCGTAGGAATGGTGCCCACTCCGTCAAACAAGAATCTTATATTACTGGAGCAAAAGCAGAGCTTACACGCATCATTTCTCAGCTGAAGGGTCTGGACGAAAGTGAAAATGACATCATCTTAAGACTGAATGACATCCGCAAAAAAATACATACACTGGAGAAACGGATTGAAGAAATCAATACACTTGTTGATGACGAGCTTATTCCCCGCGCCGGGAAATTGCGGGAGGAAGCCAGGAGATATCGCTCTTACATACAGATACGGCAGGAGATTTCTGTGCTTTCTGCTCTTTCATCAGAATGGAGTACCGAGCTTAACCGGCAAACTGCCATAAACAAAAACACTTTTAAATTCCATCCCTTGGAACATTTCCCGGAGGATTTCAATGAAAGCCTTGATAAAATTTCATATGCTATATTGGAAGCCTGTCAGTATGAGGGGTTAAAAACCGCGCATTTTAATATCCACACATTTGACCTGGAAATTAATGGAAAACGGAAAGATATCAGTCATGGGAAAGGCTATTGGGCGTTCATTAATACGGTACTTGGTCTTGCGTTCCGACAATATCTACACGAATCGGCAATATACAAACCGGGACTGTTTGTCATAGACACTCCGCTTCTCGGCCTTGATCAGGGCGCTGCAGACAAGACATCAGGCAGTATGAAAACTGCTTTGTTCCGATACTTTATGGCTCATCAAATGGATGGACAGATGATTGTTGTGGAAAATACAAACGAATTGCCGGATTTGGATTATGAGCAGAATGGTGTGTCTGTCATAGAATTTACACACAATAAGTACAAGAGCCGTTTTTCCAACAGCCGTTATGGATTTTTACATGGTGTTGTAAGCGAAAACGATTCATAAACAAAAAGAATATTTGGGACAAAAATTACAGGGGCCGTTGTGACGTATTCAGATCACAACGGCCTCTGTTTAGAATTATTCTTTATATTTTTCCGTAAATCTCATTATAATAGCAGCACATTCCGCGCGGTTTGCATATCCCTCCGGGTCAAGGAGAAGCTGTCCGGCAATTGTCTTCCCTGTGATAATCTCATTTCCTACTGCCCACTGCATCGCATCAAGGGCGTAGGCATTTACCTTGGCAGCATCTTTAAATGCATCCAGTTCTTTGCGTGCACTCGTATCATAGCCTTTAAAATACGCATAGCGGTACATCATGGCCGCCATCTGCTCCCGTGTAATCTTATCCGCAGGTCCAAAATACCCGTTACTTGAGTAGCCATTTACAACTTTTGCCTGGCTTGCCCATAAGACCGCGTCTGTATACCAAATCCCTTTTTCCACATCCGGGAACCTTTCTGTGTATTCCATGGCCGGTTTCCCGTTCATGCGATGGAGAATCACTGCAAACTGGGCGCGGGCAAGGGTGTCGGCAGGCGCAAACATTGTTTCATTCATACCGGTCATTAGGTCGTTTTCATTTACATACGCAACCGGTTCAAAAAACCAGTCCTTTGTCTGGATATCTGTAAATGTCATATTAATAAGACGCATTTCAACCGTATGCTCCGGTTCGGTTGTATAGTTTCTGCAGTATTTAAAGCTAACCGTTTTCTCTTTTTCAAATGGCTCAACATAAAATGCTTCCTCTTCATCCGAATAAGTCATTCCTTCCGCTTCAAAAACCTCATTGAGTCGGTTGAAACTGACTACTTCAATGACATTATCCCCCATATATAGATCGCGTTTATGCAAATTTATTCCCAAATCAGTATATGGAATTGTATTTGTTG
>CALFCS010000095.1 GCA_937950565.1 uncultured Lachnospiraceae bacterium | reverse complement strand
TATTGATAATCAGCTCCGTGGACGTTCCGGACGTCAGGGAGACCCGGGAGAATCCAGATTCTATATTTCTCTTGAGGATGACCTGATGCGTCTGTTCGGTTCTGAAAAACTGATGTCTGTCTTTGAGACCCTCGGCGTGGAAGAAGGAGAACAGATTCAGCATAAAATGCTTTCCAATGCGATTGAAAAAGCACAGGAGAGAATTGAAGGAAATAACTTTAGTATTCGTAAAAACCTGTTAGAATACGACCAGGTTATGAACGAACAAAGAGAAATTATATATGAAGAGAGAAAACGTGTCCTTGATGGGGAAAATATGAGAGATTCCATTTTCCATATGATTAATGATTATCTGGAAAATGTGGTTGATGCAGAAATTTCTGCAGATCAGGATGATGAAGACTGGGATCTTTCAGCGCTTAACAGAACTATCTTTAATGTCATTCCAATGCGTCCGATAACGGCAGAAGAAGTAAAGGGAATGAAGCAGAAAGAGCTGAAACATATATTGAAGGAACGTGCGGCGAAGGCTTATGAGGCCAAAGAAGCTGAATTTCCGGAGCCGGAGCACCTTCGTGAGCTGGAGCGCGTCGTACTTCTTAAGGTAATAGACAGCAAATGGATGGGGCATATTGATGATATGGACCAGCTTCGTCAGGGAATTGGACTGCAGGCATATGGAAACCGTGATCCGAAAATCGAATATAAGATGCTCGGATATGATATGTTTGGAGAAATGACGAGAGGTATTACAGAGGATACTGTCCGCATTTTGTTCCATGTGAGAATTGAACAGAAAGCCGAGAGGGAAGAAGTGGCGAAGGTAACAGGAACAAATAAGGATGACAGTGCAGTGCGCGGACCAAAGAAACGTGCGGAAAAGAAGATTTATCCGAATGACCCGTGTCCATGTGGAAGCGGCAAGAAATATAAGCAGTGCTGCGGACGTAAGTAAAACCGCTGTATCAGGCTGTATAAATGGAAAGAAAAAAGGAAAAGAGGTGGCAGAAGATGGTCGAATTAGATCAATTTAAAACATTGATGAATTCCTACGAAGATCCCCTTGCTGAAATGAGGGATTCACTTTGACGTTGCCGGCAAGGAACAGAGAATTGAAGAACTGGAGCGAAGGATAGAAGAACCCGGGTTTTGGGATAATCCCGAAGAATCTCAGGTTATTATGAAGGAATTGAACAAGCTCCAGGGACAGGTAAAATCCATACATGGCCTGGAAACCGCATATGAGGATATCCAGGTGTTGATTGAAATGGGATATGAGGAAAATGATGTCTCGGTGCTTCCGGATATTGAAAATGAAATTCAGGAGTTTGAAGAAAAATTCGAAAGCCTGAGGATGGAGACCCTTTTATCCGGTGAATATGATTCCTGTAATGCGATTGTGACTCTTCATGCAGGGGCAGGAGGTACGGAATCCTGTGACTGGGCAAGTATGCTTTACCGTATGTATAACAGATGGGCAGAGAAAAAGGGATTTACAATACAGGTGCTGGATTTTCTGGATGGAGATGTTGCGGGCATTAAGACGGTTACGTTTGAAGTAAATGGCGAAAATGCTTATGGTTATCTGAAATCAGAAAAAGGGGTACACCGTCTGGTGCGGATATCGCCGTTTAATGCGGCCGGTAAGAGACAGACATCTTTTGCATCCTGTGATGTACTGCCTGATATTGAAGAAGAAATTGATATTGAGATTGATGAAGATGATCTCAGAATTGATACGTACCGCTCAAGCGGTGCAGGAGGACAGCATATTAATAAAACATCTTCGGCAGTGCGTATTACACATCTGCCGACAGGTATTGTTGTACAATGTCAGAATGAGCGTTCCCAGCATTCCAACAAAGACAAAGCGATGCAGATGCTGAAAGCAAAGCTGAAGCTTTTGAAGGAGCAGGAGCAGGCTGAAAAGGTATCTGATATCAGAGGCGAGATAAAAGAGATTGGATTTGGCAATCAGATCCGTTCCTATGTGATGCAGCCATACACAATGGTAAAAGATCACAGGACAAATACAGAAAACAGTAATGTGACGGCTGTTATGGATGGAAGCATTGATTTGTTTATCAATGCATATCTCAAACAGACCGCGAGGAATTAAAGGGAGGAAGAAAATGGTAAATATAGCAGTAATGGGCTACGGAACAGTAGGGTCGGGTGTGGTAGAAGTAATTGAGACAAACGGCGCGCGTATCAACCAGAGAATCGGAGACGAGCTGAATGTAAAATATGTGCTGGACTTAAGAGATTTTCCGGGGGATCCGATACAGGAAAAAATCATCCATGATTTTGAGACAATCATCCAGGATGAGGAGATTAAGATTGTTGTAGAAGTGATGGGAGGAATTGAGCCGGCTTACACATTTGTAAAGAGAAGCCTGCAGGCAGGGAAAAGTGTTGCGACGTCGAACAAGGCGCTTGTTGCAAAGCATGGTGCAGAGCTTCTTTCAATCGCGAAGGAAAAGAATATCAACTTTTTGTTTGAGGCAAGTGTTGGCGGGGGCATTCCGATTATCCGGCCGCTCAATTCTTCTCTTACCGCAGATGAGATTGAGGAAATTACAGGTATCTTAAATGGTACGACCAATTATATGCTTACAAAGATGTTCTATGAAGGCGCTGACTATGATGCGGTGCTTAAGGAAGCGCAGGACAATGGATATGCAGAACGCAATCCGGAAGCGGATGTAGAAGGCTATGATGCCTGCAGAAAGATTGCAATTTTGTCTTCACTGATATCTGGGCAGCAGGTAGATTTTGAAGATATTTATTGTGAAGGAATTACAGAAATCACTGTGGAAGATATGAAATATGCAAAGGCAATGGGAACAACAATTAAGCTGCTTGCTTCCAGCAAGCGTCATGGCGCCCGCCTTCACGCGATTGTTGCTCCATGTATGCTTTATCCGGAGCATCCTCTGTACAATGTAAATGGAGTTTTTAACGCTATTTTTGTACATGGAAACGTTCTTGGGGATGCAATGTTCTATGGAAGCGGGGCAGGAAAGCTTCCGACAGCCAGCGCTGTTGTGGCGGATGTTGTGGATGCGGCGAAGCATTTGAACCGTAATATTATGACGATGTGGAAGCAGGAGAAGCTTCAGATTGAAGATAAGGCAGATGCAAAGAGACGTTTCTTTATCCGTATGAAGGGGAATGCAGAGGAAATGCTTGCGGATCTCCAGTATTCTTTTGGTGATATAGAGATTATCCATGTAGAAGGACTGGAGGATGAATTTGGATTCGTAACACCGGTTATGATGGAGGGAGATTACGATACAAGAGCGAAGAGCTATAAAGACAGTATTTTGCATATGATACGTATAGAAAGCTAACAAGGATAAGGAGACGGGAAGAATGAAATATGTGGTAGTATTAAGCGATGGTATGGCCGGAAGACCGCTTCAGGAACTTGGAGGGTGTACAACGCTTGAGGCGGCGCAGACCCCGGTTTCCGATGGCCTTGCGCCAGTGTCAGAAATCGGTACGGCATCTATGGTTCCGAAGGGAATGGCGCCGGGAAGTGATACAGCAAACCTGGCAGTTATGGGATATGACCCAAGGCTTTATTATACAGGACGTTCTCCATTGGAGGCTTTGAGCATCGGTGTGGATATGGAGGATACAGATGTTTCTTTCCGATGTAATATCGTAACATTGAGTGAAGAAGAATGTGCCTATGAGGAAAGAACGATTCTGGATCACAGCTCCGGTGAAATCAGTACGGAGGATGCAGCAGTTCTGATTGAAGCGCTGAAAGAAGGACTGAAGAAAGAAGGATATGAATTCTATACAGGGACCAGTTACCGGCATCTTCTTATCTGGAAAAATGGCCGGGTTGTAGAATTGACTCCGCCTCATGACATACTGACAAAGAAGATTGGAGAGTACCTTCCGGAGGATCAGGTGCTCCGGGAGATGATGAAGAAAAGCTATGAGATACTTGAAAATCATCCGATTAATGTAAAGCGCAGAGAGATGGGGTTAAGACCTGCGAATTCTGCATGGTTCTGGGGAGCAGGGAAGAAGCCTGCGCTGACTTCTTTTGAAGAAAGAACCGGAAAGAAAGGCGTGATGATATCAGCAGTTGATTTATTAAAAGGAATTGCAGTCGGTGCTGGTATGGACTGTGTGATCGTGGAAGGAGCGAATGGCGGCCTGCATACGAATTATGAAGGAAAAGCACAGGCGGCGGTAAAGGCGCTTACAGAAGAGGGGTATGATTTTGCCTATGTACATGTAGAGGCTCCGGATGAAATGGGACACCAGGGCAGTGTAAAGGATAAGATTACTGCAATCGAAAATGTAGATAAAAGGGTTTTGGGAAATATTGTGGATGGACTTAGAGAAGCAGGGGAAGCGTTCAGAATTCTTCTTCTTCCGGACCACCCGACTCCGATTGAAGTGCGGACGCATACAGGTGAACCGATTCCGTATCTGCTTTACGACAGCACCCATAATGTAGAAGGTGCGGAGTGTTATAATGAGAAGACAGCATCTCTGAGCGAAAATAACTGGCCGGAGGGATACAGGCTCCTTGGTCATCTGCTCCAGGAAGAGGAATGTTGATTAAAAAATATTACTTTGATTTATTATTTGAAAGAAAACCGGTAACAATCTGTTTATTTGAATCAGAAAGAGAACGAAAGTCTGTGATAAGCTTCATTTCTTCGTCTGTAAGGTAAATAGAGTTACCGGTACTTTTACATTCTGAGAGTGTATAGTAGGACGCCTTTGACTCTCTCATGATGTTGGGATAGGAAGAAGGAAGGCTGTCAAGAATCAGGTCATCTATGCTGATCTGGTAGTATTGTGACAGACAAAGCAACGTGTCCAGATCTGGTACACGTTTGCATGTTTCATAATTCGAGTATGCCTGTCTTGATATATTTAATATGTCGCTGATAGCTTCCTGAGTCAGATTATTCTGCTTTCGTAAATAGCGCAGATTTCTGGCCAACTGTATATTGGGCATACGATACAACCTCCGTCAGATTCATTCACAAATCTAGTATATCAATTTGCCCAATAAATAGGTGGGTATGCGCGAAAACGTGGCAAAAATATAAAATGCAACAAACTGTTGCGTTTTACAAAGTGCTTATCATGGTGTAAGTGGGTTTACAGAAAAAGTAAACGGTGTTAATATGAAAAAGTATGGAAATCTTGAAAGCAGGGAGGATGTAGAATGAAAAAGGTAAGTGTATTGTTGGCAGACGGTTTTGAGGAAATCGAAGCTTTGACTGTCGTGGATTTGCTCAGAAGAGCACAGATTTATGTTGATACGGTATCGATGAATGAGGAATATATTGTGCGTGGTTCTCATGGTATCCCCGTGCAGACAGAAGATTTATTTGATGAGGTGAATTTTGTAGAATTTGATATGATCGTCCTTCCGGGCGGCATGCCGGGAACTACGAATCTGAATGGACACAGTGGCGTCAGGAGAGTCGTTACAGATTTTGCGCAGGAAGGGAAATATGTGGCGGCAATCTGTGCGGCGCCTACGATACTTGGCAGTCTGGGACTTTTGAAAGGGAAGCATGTTACTTGTTATCCGGCAATGGAAAAGGAAATACAGGGCGCTGTTCTTACAGGACTTCCGGTGGTTGTGGATGGCAATATTATTACGAGCCAGGGAGTCGGGACAGCAATTGAATTTGCGCTGAAGTTAATTGCCATCCTTGTGGGAAATGAAAAGGCTCAGGAGATAGCAGATTCCATTGTTTATTAATAAAGAAAGAATACTTTGTCTAAATGAAATGTAGGACTAGATATTTGAGAAGTTTTATGTTATACTCTTTCAATGAATGCAATTGCCCATTTTACGCAGATACAAAAGGATGGGATAGAAACAGGAGGAAATGATAAATGAGTTTACAGGTAGAAAAGTTAGAAAAGAACATGGCGAAGCTTACAATTGAAGTATCTGCCGATGAGTTGGAAAAAGCACTTCAGAGTGCATATATGAAGCAGAAAAACAAGATTAGTATGCCGGGATTCCGGAAAGGAAAAGTGCCGCGCCAGATTATTGAAAAGACATATGGTGCAGAGATTTTTTACGAGGATGCCACAAATGAATTGATTCCAAAAGCATATTCCGACGCATATGATGAATGTGGGCTTGAGATTGTGTCACAGCCATCCATTGATGTTGTACAGATTGAAAAGGGAAAACCGTTTATTTTTACGGCAGAAGTAGCTACAAAGCCAGAAGTAACGCTTGGAGAGTACAAGGGACTTAAGGTAGATAAGATTTCTACCCGTGTAACGCAGAAGGAAGTAGATGCAAAGATTCAGGAAGAAGCTGAAAAGAATGCAAGAACGGTTGTTGTAGAAGGACGTCCTGTTCAGGATAAGGATGAAGTTGTTCTTGATTTTGAGGGATTTGTTGACGGCGTTCCTTTTGAGGGTGGAAAAGGTGAGAACTATCCACTGACAATCGGTTCCGGCTCTTTTATTCCGGGATTCGAAGATCAGCTGATTGGTGCCCAGGCAGAGGAAGAGGTAGAAGTAAATGTTACTTTCCCGGAGGATTATCAGGCAGAGGATTTGAAGGGAAAAGCGGCTGTATTCAAGTGTACTGTTCATGAAATCAAGACAAAAGAACTGCCAGAAATTGATGACGAATTTGCAGCAGAGGTATCTGAATTTGATACATTAGAAGAATATAAAGCTGATGTAAAGGCAAAGATTAAAGAACAGAAGGCATCTGAAGGAAAGGCAAAGAAAGAAGACCAGGCTGTAGAGCAGGCAGTTGCAAATGCGCAGATGGAGATTCCGGAGCCGATGCTTGATACACAGGTGCGCCAGATGGCAGAGGACTTCGCACAGAGGCTGCAGTCACAGGGACTTACCCTGGAGCAGTATTTCCAGTTTACGGGAATGAATGCAGATAAGATGGTGGAGGAACTGAGACCACAGGCAGAAAAACGCATCCGGACACGTCTTGTTCTGGAGGCAGTTGCAAAGGCTGAAAATATTGAAATTTCGGATGAAAAAGTAGACGAAGAGCTTGTTAAGATGGCACAGGCTTATAATATGGAAGTAGAAAAACTGAAAGAATATATGAGTGATAAAGAGAAAGAGCAGATTAAGGAAGACATGGCTGTGCAGGAAGCAGTTACATTTCTTGCTGAGAATGCTGTGGAGAAATAGTTTTTATAGAATGTGGAGGTATAAACATGAGCTTAGTACCTTATGTCATTGAGCAGACGAGCCGCGGAGAACGCTCCTATGATATTTATTCCAGACTGTTAAAGGACAGAATTATTTTTCTGGGAGAAGAAGTGACAGATGTATCTGCAAGTGTGATTGTTGCACAGCTTCTGTTTTTGGAGGCGGAAGATCCGGAAAAAGATATACATCTTTATATTAATAGTCCGGGAGGTTCTGTTACGGCGGGTATGGCGATTTATGATACGATGCAGTATATTAAATGTGATATTGAAACGATTTGTATCGGTATGGCTGCAAGTATGGGTTCCTTCCTTTTGTCCGGTGGAACGAAGGGAAAGAGACTTGCCCTTCCGAATGCTGAGATTATGATTCACCAGCCGTCAGGAGGTGCACAGGGACAGGCAACCGAGATTCAGATCGTTGCAGAACATATTCAGAAGACAAAAGATAAGTTAAATCGAATTCTGGCAGAAAATACAGGACAGCCGCTCGAAGTCATTGAGCGTGATACAGACCGCGATAATTTCATGTCTGCGGAAGAAGCGAAGGCATATGGATTGATTGATGAAGTCATTACGAGACGCTGAGCAGATGCAGAAATGAATTGAAGAGGTGAAGGTATGGCAGGAAGATTTGACGAACAAGTGAGGTGTTCGTTCTGTAATAAGCCGCAGTCACAGGTCCGCAAACTGATTGCAGGTCCGAATGGGGCCTATATCTGTGACGAATGTGTAGATGTGTGTGCAGAAATTATTGAAGAAGAATTTGCATACGAAGATGAGAGCGACTGGAATCCGTTTTCTGATATTAATTTGCTGAAACCGGTAGAAATCAAGGAATTTCTGGATGATTATGTAATTGGCCAGGAGGAAGCCAAGAAGGTTCTTTCGGTTGCCGTTTATAATCATTATAAGCGGATTATGGCAGCCAAAGATCTGGGTGTGGAGCTTCATAAGAGTAATATTTTGATGCTTGGGCCTACCGGGTGTGGGAAAACATTGCTTGCCCAGTCTCTTGCAAAAATATTAAATGTACCGTTTGCGATTGCAGATGCAACTGCACTGACGGAGGCTGGTTATGTGGGAGAAGATGTGGAGAATATCCTTCTTAAAATTATCCAGGCGGCAGATGGAGATATCGAGCGGGCGGAATATGGAATTATTTACATTGATGAGATTGATAAGATTACAAGGAAATCCGAGAACCCGTCGATTACCCGTGATGTGTCCGGAGAAGGTGTGCAGCAGGCGCTTCTTAAGATTATAGAAGGAACAATTGCGAGTGTTCCGCCGCAGGGAGGAAGAAAGCATCCTCATCAGGAACTGATTCAGATTGATACAACGAATATTTTGTTTATTTGCGGCGGTGCATTTGAAGGAATTGAGAAGATTATTGAGAAGCGGATTGATCAGAAATCTATCGGATTCAATGCGGTGATAGCAGAGAAGCATGAAGATGATGTGGATAAGCTTCTCAGTCAGATTTTACCGCAGGATTTGATCAAATTCGGATTGATTCCGGAGCTTGTAGGACGTGTTCCGGTAACGGTAGCGTTAGAGATGCTTGACAAGGAAGCTTTGATCCGTATTCTTACAGAACCGAAAAATGCGCTTACAAAGCAGTATCAGAAGATGTTAGAGCTGGATCATGTGGAGCTTATATTTGAAGAAAGCGCATTGAATGAGATTGCGGATATTTCTTTAAAACGGAAGACCGGTGCAAGGGGACTCCGTGCAATTATGGAGAAGACAATGATGGATATTATGTATCATGCTCCTTCCGATGAATCTTTGCGGGTGTGCCGGATTACGGCAGAGCATGTAAAAGGCGAGTCAGAGCCAGAGTGTGAACGGTTATCCGTTGAGCCAGAGAGTGCGTAGCAAAAAAAGGGTGGGTGCAAGAAGTAGTTGTACCCACCTTATTTTAAATACAGGAGGATCAATATATGGAAAATATGGAAAAAAACCTGCCGGTACTGGCGCTCCGGGGTATGATTGTTCTTCCGGAGGAAGTCGTACATTTTGACGTGAGCAGGGAGAAATCTGTCTATGCGGTTGAGCAGGCAATGAAGGAGGAGCAGAAAATATTTCTGACCGCACAGAAAGCGATTGATATAGATGAGCCGGGAATTGAGGACATACAGCCTGTCGGTTGTATTGCAGCTATAAAACAGATTGTAAAGCTGCCGAAAAAAGTTCTCCGGGTTCTGGTTGTCGGTGAAGAACGTGCGCGGATTGAAGAGATGGAGCCGGAGACAGAGTACCTTCGCGGCAGTGTCAGAGTGATTCCGGACATCTGTCCTACTCCTGAGGGAGAGCAGGAAGTGAGCCGGACGGCTATGGTAAGTAATCTGAAGGATATTTTTAAAGAATATATGGGGAAAAATCCGAAGCTTGCCAAAGAGATGTCGACTCAGATAGAAGAAATCCAGTCTTTGGAAAAACTGGTGGATACGATTGCGGCAAGTCTTCCGATGAAGCAGGAAGAGGCTCAGGAAATGCTGGAGCAGGCCGATGTGCTGAAAAGGTATGAGATGGTATCGCTAAAGATTGTCAATGAGATTCAGGTACTAGGGATTAAAAATGAGCTTCAGGCAAGATTGAAAGAAAAAGTAGATAAAAACCAAAGAGAATATATTCTCCGGGAGGAAATCCGGATGATTCGGGAAGAGCTGGGAGATGACAGTGTACAGTCCGATGCAGATGAATTTGAGAAAGAGGTAGAATCACTTGCATGTCCTCCTGAAGTAAAAGAAAAACTTTATAAAGAAATTAAAAGATTTCGCAGTTCTATGAACAGCCCGGCGGAAGCGGGTGTTCTGCGTACTTATATTGAGACCATGCTGGAAATGCCCTGGGATAAAGCCTGTGAAGAGCGGCAGGATATCAAGTATGCACAAAAGGTGCTGAATCAGGAGCATTATGGACTGGAAAAGGTTAAGGAGAGAATTCTTGAGTATCTGGCGGTACGGATATTGACCAAGAAAAGCGAGACTCCGATTTTGTGTCTATATGGGCCGCCGGGAACGGGCAAGACTTCGATTGCCAGGTCACTTGCCGGAGCTCTGGAGAGACCGTATGTCCGGGTTTCTCTGGGCGGAGTACGTGATGAAGCTGAGATAAGGGGCCATAGAAAGACCTATGTAGGGGCAATGCCGGGGCGGATTGCAGCAGGCTTAAGAGATGCAAAAGTAAAGAATCCATTGATGCTGTTAGATGAAATTGATAAAGTAAGCACTGACTATAAGGGAGATGTTTTTTCTGCTCTTCTGGAAGTTCTTGACAGTGAGCAGAACCGGAAATTCAGAGACCATTATCTGGAAGTTCCGGTAGACCTTTCGGAGGTTTTATTTATCACTACGGCAAATACACTCCAGACGATACCGGCGCCGCTTCTTGACCGTATGGAAGTGATAGAAATTAACAGTTATACGGAAAATGAAAAGTTTCATATTGCGTTGGAGCATCTGATGCCGAAACAGTTCAGGCGGCATGGATTAGAGGATGGCAAAATAACAATCACGAAAAAGGCAGTCTGGAAAATCATACGCAGCTATACAAAGGAAGCCGGGGTCAGAAGGCTGGAAAGAAAGATTGCTGATGTCTGCCGGAAAGCTGCGAGAGAGATACTGGAAGAGGGAAAGGAAAGAATTTCTGTTACAGAGCGGAATCTGAAACATTATCTTGGCAGAGAAATTTATGCTTACCAGTCTTTTGATAAAAAGGATGAAGTTGGAATTGTATGTGGACTTGCCTGGACCAGTGTCGGTGGCGATACCCTTCAGATTGAAGTCAATGCAATGCCGGGAGAAGGAGAAATCCTTATGACAGGCCAGCTGGGAGATGTGATGAAGGAATCGGCAAGAGTCGGTATTAGTTATATTTGTTCTATTGGCAGGAAATATCAGATTGAAGAAGCATTTTTTAAAAAGCATGATATACATATCCATATACCGGAAGGCGCAATTCCAAAGGACGGGCCTTCTGCGGGAATTACGATGGCGACAGCAATTCTTTCAGCAGCTTCCGGAAGGAAGGTGCGTGCGGATGTGGCAATGACCGGTGAGGTCACTTTGAGAGGAAGGGTACTTCCCATCGGCGGACTGAAGGAAAAGCTTCTGGCAGCTAAAAATGATGGTATCCGTACAGTCATTATTCCAAAAGAAAATGAAGCAGATGTAAAAGAAATGTCCGCAGAGATTACAAAGGGATTAGAAATTATACCGGTATCACATATGGAAGAAGTGCTTGATATTGCACTGGTAAAAGAAGTGTAAATAAGAAAACAAGAAAACAGGCGGGGAAGAGACATGATTATTAAAAATATTAATTTGGAAACTGTATGTGGAATTACAAGTAAACTGCCGGACAATAAGCTTGCAGAGGTTGCATTTGCCGGAAAATCAAATGTAGGAAAGTCTTCTCTGATTAATGCGCTTATGAACCGGAAGTCATATGCCCGTATTTCAGCGACTCCGGGTAAAACACAGACGATTAATTTTTATAATATTAATGAGGAAATGTATCTGGTAGATTTGCCGGGATATGGTTATGCCAAAGTATCGGAAAAAGAGAAAAAGGAGTGGGGAAAGCTGATCGAAAGATATCTTCACGGCTCCAGACAGCTGAAGGCAGTATTCCTTTTAATTGATATCCGCCATGACCCGTCTGCAAATGACCGCATGATGTATGAATGGATTGTAGCACAAGGATATCAGCCGGTTATTATAGCTACAAAACTGGACAAGATTAAGAGAAGCCAGACGGCAAAGCAGTTAAAGGCGGTGCGGCAGGGCCTGGGAGTTTTGCCAGGTACAACCGTAATTCCATTCTCGGCAGTCACCAAGCAGGGAAGGGATGAAATCTGGGAACTAATCGAGACAGAGTATCTGGAGAAGGAAGAGGGAATGCAGGATGGAACAGAATTATAAAGCGATGGTCCAGGACAACAGACCGTATTGGAAAGTAATTGTAAGTCTTATATTCAGTCTGCTGGCGACAGTACTTTTCCTGGTTGCAGGGTTTAAATTTCTAATTTTCTTTATGCCATTTGTAATCGGATGGCTGATTTCAGCCATTGCAAGTCCGGTAGTAAACTGGCTGGAAAAACGGCTGAAAATAACCAAAAAACTTGGTTCGGTCCTGATTGTTATCGGAGTGCTTGCGGCATTGATTTTTCTTTTTTATTTTGCAGGAAGCAGGTTATGGGGAGAAATGAAGTCCCTGCTTGAAAATCTGCCGGAAATGTATGAAGATATTGAGCATGGATTAGATGAGATTGGAAAAAATATGGCGGGAATTTTCGCAATGCTTCCCTCCGGGATTCAGGAAGGATGGTATGCACTGGTAGATAATCTGGACCAGACGGCAGGTAAGCTGATTAGTAAAATCAGTGAGCCGACCATCAGTGTGGCAGGGAGAGCCGCGAAGGGGATTCCGTCCATGCTGATTTCCACAATTGTGACGATTATTTCTTCTTATTTCTTTATCGCAGAGCGTGAGGAAGTGCTTGAGTGGGCAAAAAAGGCTGCGCCGGAGCCAATCGTTAAGCGTATGACTATGGTTATGGATAATTTGAAATATGCAGTGGGCGGATATTTTAAGGCGCAGTTAAAGATTATGGCGGTTGTGTTCCTGATATTGACAGTCGGCTTTTTAATTCTTGGTGTACACTTTAGTTTTGTTTTTGCATTATTGATTGCATTTTTGGATTTTCTTCCGTTTTTTGGAACCGGGACAGCCTTAATTCCGTGGGCAGTTTATAAATTTATGGTCGGAGATTATAAGATGATGGTCGGGCTGATTATTCTGTATGGCGTTACACAGCTTGTCCGTCAGGTTATCCAGCCGAAGCTTGTAGGGGACAGTATGGGACTTAACCCGCTCATTACACTGGTGCTCCTATATATTGGTTATAAGATCGGCGGAGTGTTTGGAATGATTTTCGCAGTGCCGGTAGGACTGATTGTCATTAATCTTTATAAAGCAGGTGCATTTGGTTATATATTGGTAGATGTGAAGATTTTAGTTGAGGGCATTATGAGTCTCCGCAGACAGGATGAATAACAGGCAGAGAAATTTTGGGCATGAAAAATGGACGGATATCCAATCTTTTAAGGAGATACCTATGAATTTGGTCAGCAAAATTCCAAAAACATTTTATAAGCTTTTTTCAAGTAAATATATGGATTACTATCAGCAGTTTCTTGTGGCAATCTACCAGGAATCCGGAAGGTCATATTCCTTGCTTGGACTGACCGAGCGGGAATGTCACATCATTATGAATGAACGGATAGCGGCAGAGATGTTGGACTGGAGTGAGGAGCAGTTTGATGAAGAGGGGGAACTTCTGACAAGAGCAAATATGGCGTCTGTATGTCTGAGAAATCTGGAAAACTGGGGCTGGCTTAGACGTGATTATGATGAAACGCTGGATAGTTATGTAGTTTCTTTCCCGGAATACAGCCGTCTGTATGTGGAATTGTTTCAGCGTTTATACAGTGAGGACAGCACAAAAGAGAGAGAAAGTGTGCTGGCGATATACAGCTATTTGTACACATACAGCGCAGACAGGGAGAAAAATAATGAGATTTTGAAAAGTGCGCTTTCGGTGTCACGGTCGTTACAGCAGATGCTTTCCAATATGCAGGAAGGGATGCGGGAATATTTTGATGAGCTATCCAGGCAGAAAAGCTTTCTGGGAATTCAGGAAGTTCTGGTAAGGGAAATGAATAACAGTGATAGCAAAAAATATGCGATTCTTACAACAACGGATAGTTTTTACCGATATAAGGAAGCGGTCAAAGAACTGATAGAGCTGAATCTGAGTGAGAATGAGAGCAGAAGACAGCAGGAGCCTGCGTTGTGCGAAGAGGCGGAGGATATTATTTATCTGATCGAGCGTGAGTTTGATGCTATAGAAAGAAGATATAATAAACTGATTGAACAGAAGACGATCTTTGCCAGCCGGGCGGCGGCGAGAATCCGTTATATTCTTCTGGAAGGCGCTGCGGAAGAGGACCGGACTGCTGCGCTGGCAAATCTTTTGAACCAGAGTAAAAAGAAAGAGGAAATACTGGAAAAGCTGTCAGAAAAAATGCAGCTTACGGAACGGTTTCATGTGATGACAGAGCAAAGTCTGTTTCGTCACCGGGAGACAGAAAAAGAAGTATTTGCACCCCAGCGGATTGTACGGGAGGACAGTGGGAATCCCAAAGAGCTGGACGAATTTGTATTAAAGCCACTTTATACGAGGAAGGAAATTGCAGAATTTTACAGGAAAAATGTACAGGATGGCAGATTCCATGTGACAGAGGATACCGTAAAATCCATGGAAGATCTGGAAAAGCTGTTTTTTGTATGGCAGGAGGCAACTGAGATTGCAGATAATGGAAAAGTGATTTCTGTAGGAAGAGAGTTAGAAAGTAAAGAAGGGTTTCATTTTTCAAAACTTACAATAGAGGAATAGAAAAAGGAGCAGAGCAATGGTTGCATATATGGAAGAATTATCCGTGACAGAGGCGGAAAATCTGAAAAAGACAATTTCAAAATTATTTCGGCAGACTTGTATTGTGCAGCTACGTTATGACCCGGTTACTTTAGCGCCACGGGATAATCCGGATTATGAAATCTGCCTGAGACATAAAGGGTTTATCGAAGACTATCTCTCGGTTTTGGGATGCGAACTCATCCATGACTCTCAGGAGCATATTTTCCGCTTGACAGGAGAGGGCGTGGAAATAGAAAAAATGAGTCTGACAACGACGATTATTGTCCTGCTGGTGAAGATGATTTACCGGGACAAAATTCTGGGAGAAGGATTAAATGCGACCGTGACGAACCTGGAGGAAATCAGAATCTATGGTAAAAATACGAATCTTCTTCCACGGAAGCTTACCGTGTCGGAATGGCGGGAAGCCCTGTATCTTATGGTAAAACATCAGATGATTGAACTGCCGCAGGCTGTGCGGGATGTGGAAGATAAAACACCGATTTATCTGTATAGTACGATTAATCTCTATGTGAGTGCTTCGGATATAAATGAATTGCTGGAAGAATACAGAGAGGAGACGCAGGAAAATGAAACAGCCCAAGAAAATTTTTTCACGGATGCTGATTAACAACTGGGGAGGAATCAGCCATAAAATGATGGAATTCCATGAGTATGTGAATCTGTTCAGTGGAAAGAGTGGTTCGGGAAAATCTACGGTAATGGATGCAATCCAGGTTGTCCTTTACGGAAGTGTAGCATCTGCGTTTCTTAACCGTGCGGCAGATGATACAAGAAATAAACGAAGTGTGCTGAGCTATCTGCGGGGAGCCCAGAAGGATGGTTCTTTCAATCGGGAAAACCAGGATTTCTGTTCCCAGATCGTACTGGAGATTGCAGATACGGGAACCGGGCTTACAACCTGCATCGGGGCACTGTTTGAAGTTGGAAAGAATGATTCAAATCTGAATAAATATTGCTTTTTCAGCCATTGCGGACGGATGCCGGAGGACGAGTATCTGACAGAGGATGATACACCATACACAATGGGAAGGCTAAAAGATTTGATTGAAGCGCGGAAACGCTCAGAGGATAACCGGGGACGTGTAGATGTGAACCGCATTTATCCTTCCAAAGAGGCATATCTGAATACACTGTATGAGGTGATTTTCGGTTACATCAATGCGGGACGTTTTATGACAATGGAAAAAAGTGCGATTGCCCTTCGGATGAGCAGCGGAACGGGACAGTTTATAAAGGACTATATGTTTCCGAAAAGTGAGGAAGATACGGTGTCTGCAATCAGTGACCAGCTTGGCGCTTACCGGGAGATTAAAGAGCGTGTAGACGATTTGGAAAAACGGATCCAGATTCTGGATGAGATTCAAAAGTTTAATCAGGAGCTGACAAATATACGGGCAGATAAGGTGCATGTTGAAACAGTTCTGAAAATGATAGACATTGAGGACTGCAAGACAAGAATTCGGGCAAAAGAAGAAGATTTGGCAGGGATTTGTGCAGGCATTGATGAACTGAAAATAAAATGGAATACTTTGGATGCGGACAAGAAGGAAAAGACAGATGAGCTGATTCAGGTGAAGGTGGAGCTTGGAAGCAGTGATTATGGCAGAAAGAAAAAAGAACTGGAGGAGTTGTCGGCGACTGCAGGGCTTTTGGCGGATAATTCCAGACAGTGGCGGGAGATTTTAAATGGACTGAGAAAGTGGGAAGCGGATGATGATATTAGTGGATATGTCAGTAATCCGACTCTGCAGTGTCTGGAAGAAGTGCTGGGAGGACAGGTGTCCAAAGAAATTCTGGAAAAATTGAAACGCGGAATCCAGAATGCGATGAAAAGTATTGAGGAAGAACGACGGGAACTGGAAGAACACATTCGTAAAGTGACAGCTGAGCTGATAGAAAAACAGGATATGGCAGAGGATTTGAAAAATGACCGTAAGCCGTATCGGAAAGAGCTGAAAAGTGCAAGAGCACAGCTTCAAAGTGAGCTGAGCAGCCAGTATGGAAGAACGATTCATGTGGAGATTTTTGCAGATTTATTTGATATTACGGATGAAAAATGGAAGAATGCTATTGAGGGAAGGCTTGGACGGATTAAGCACAGCCTGATTACGGCGCCGGAATATGCACTGGATGCAGCAAAAATATTCCGCCGGATGAAGCGTAAAGATTATGAAGAGGTGGAATTAATCAATACTGCAGCAATAAAACGGGATAATCCGCATGCAGAAGCAGGAACATTGTATGAGTGTGTTGGTGCGGCGGAGCCATATGTGGATTTGTGTTTAAAACGATATCTTGGAAGAATATACAAGTGTGAGACTGTGGAAGAACTTCGTGAATTCCGGGACGGGGTGACCCCTGACTGTTATTCTTACAGCAGCTATATTTTCCGGCACTTGCGTGAAAATGATTATAACCGTTATGCCTGCATTGGAACAAAGGTGTCCAAGGCAAAACTCAAAGAGCTGGAGGATGAAATATACAGGCTGCAGGAAATGAAGATTTCAGACGAGCAGCTGCACAGTACACTGAATCAGGCGCAGAAATTTGAGCAGTTAAACCAGAATCCGGAACAGCTTGTGAAGCTGTCACGGGCAGCAGGAGAATTGGAGGAATATCTGGAAAGGCAGGAGCAGCTTCGTCAGGAGCTGAAGAAACTAGAGGACGGAACGCTTACGGCGCAGTTGAAAGAACGAAGGAAGACACTGGAAGATGCACTCCGGGCGCTGGAAGAAGATTTGGAAAAAGTGAACCGGGAGCGCATCAGGCGAGAGGGCGATAAGAGAGGCGCAGAAAAAGAGCTGCGGGATTTCCGGGAGAAGCTTTGGTACCTGCAGGAAGGGTTTGTTGTAAATGAAGATTTGCTTGCAGAGGTGAAAGAGAATCTGAGAACACAGACAGAGGCCGCTTACCGCAGGACGCAGAATCATCTTCTGGAAACACTTGGAAAACAGGAGGAAGAGGCGGAAGGGGCAAGAGCTCTTGCACGCAGTCAGTTTAACCGGGAGTATCCGGCGTATGGATTTACCGGGGTGGAGCGTGAAAACGATGTTTATGATAAGGTTCTGGAGCAGCTTAGAAAGGATTTTGAGCCAAAGTATAAAGAAGAGTTTGAGAAGCAGTATCGTCTTGTCTATCATTCCCTCCGGGAAAATGTAATTGCGACGATTCACGGTGAAATTAAAGCCGCTTACCGCCACAAAAGAGAGATTAACCGGATGTTGTCGAAAATCCGGTTTTCAGACAGCACATACCAGATTGACATTCTTCCGGCAGATAATGAAAATGGACAGTTTTATGAAATGCTGATGGCACAGGAGCTTGATAGTAAGGTGTTGGATAATGATGGGTTTGACGGACAGCTGAGTATTGGGGAAGATGAATTCTACCAGAAATATGAACAGCAGATTCAGAGACTTACAGAGAAATTTATGCCGCCAAGAGATGAGGATGGACAGAAGCGGACACTTCACAAGCAGGAAATGGAGAAGTATGCAGATTACCGGAATTATCTTACCTTCAGTATGTATGAGCAGGTAGAAGATGAACAGGGCAATATAAAGAAAAATGCAGTCGATGATATGGCAGGAAGGGATTCCGGAGGCGAGGGGCAGAATCCGAAATATGTAGCGCTTCTTGCCGGGTTTGCCATGCTTTATATGCAGCAGGGCAACCGGGATTCTAAGATTCGGCTTGTGCTTTTGGATGAGGCATTTTCCAAGATGGACAAGGAGCGCAGCGAAGTGTGTCTGCGGTATGCAAGGGAGCTGGAACTGCAGTTGATTGTCTGCGTGCCGGATGAAAGGCTGCAGTCATTAATCCGTAATGTGGACAGTGTATATGGATTCCGCAGATACCAGAATCAGATTTCCATGATGCATATTGATAAAGGAAAATTTCTTGAAATGACATAAACATGGTATATTAAGACATTAAATTTATATGATGATAGGAGAGGTGAAAATGGCAAGTAAACCGGAATTTGTACAATATGTAGCAGATCAGCTTTCAGGCGCAGGGATGATTACTTACCGCAAGATGTTCGGAGAGTATGGAATGTACTGCAATGGCAAGATATTTGCCTTGATTTGCGATGATCAGTTTTTTGTGAAAATAACAGAGGCAGGAAAGGAGATGGCGCCTGAACTGCCGTGTGAACCACCATATGAGGGCGCAAAACCATATTTTTTGATTGAAGATATTGACAATCAGGAATGGCTGACAGAATTTGTAATAAGAACTTGTGCGGAACTTCCTGAGCCAAAGCCGAAGAAAGCAAAGAAGAAATAGGGCGCAGCCGCCAGAAAGGCGGCTGTCGATTTATTTTAATTTTCAAAAAAGGCAATTGCAATGGCGCCGGGGCCTACATGGGTTCCGATGATACAGCCTACGGTGGAAATGGGAAGGCTATCTGTTTTTCCCTGCCAGAGTTCTGCGCTGTCTTTGATATATTTTTTCAGCAATGTGTCAGTTAGTCCACTGTATGCTAACGCAAATGGTTTATCAAAATTAATCCCGCCACTTTTTGTGACGAGTTCCCGCAGCAGATTGTTCCCATTTTTAGAGCCGCGGGCTTTTCCGATAAGAGAAACCTCTCCATTGGTGACGGATACAACTGGCTTGATAGATAGAATCCCGCCGGCGAAAGCTGTTGCGGATGAAATCCGGCCGCCTTTTTTTAAATATTCTAATGTGTCGAGCAGGGCAAGCACATGGATGTGTTTTTTCTCTTCGTTGAGCCTGCTGACAATTTCTTCTGCGGAAAGTCCTTCCCCGCGCAGGGTAAGTGCTCTCTGAATCAGAATCCGTTCGCCAACGCATACATTTTCACTGTCTACAATGAAAATCTTATCTTTATAGTCCTGTGCCGCGATAACAGCACTCTGGTAAGTGCCGGAGAGCCTGGATGAGAGTGCGATGACAATTGCAGTGTCACCCGCTGAGACTACCTGTTCAAACATATCTGAATAGGTAACCGGGGTGAGTTGGGAGGTGGAAGGAAGTTCATCGCTTTCAATTAATTTCTCATAAAACTCCTGATGCGTCAGTGTAACAGAATCTTCAAATTCTTTTGTTCCGAAACGTACTGTAAGGGGAAGGAGTATTACGCCAAGTTCCTTTGCTTCTTCCGGTGAGATGTCGGAAGAAGAGTCAATAATAAATTGAATTGCCATAATTGTGAAATCCTTTCTTTTTTTGAAATTATTTTAAAAACAGGTGTAGCAGTTTATTGTAAAGCTTTTTGTTATATGGTTGATAACGCATCGGTAAATCCATCCATGTCTTTTTATCCAGAATGCTTTTTGTATGTGAAAATGTATCAAAGCCTTCTTTTCCATGGTAGGCTCCCATGCCGCTTTCACCTACGCCGCCGAATCCCATTTCACTTGTTGCAAGATGTATGACAGTATCGTTGATACAGCCGCCGCCATAGGAAAGACGTTCCGTTACTGCATTTATATGTTGCTTGTTTTCGGAAAACAAATAAAGCGCAAGTGGTTTGGGCTTTCCGGCAAGCAGCGTGAAAATATCTTCAAATTTGTCAAATGTTAAGACCGGCAGGACAGGACCAAAAATTTCTTCACCCATGACAGCATCTTCCCAGGTTACATGGTCCATAATAGTAGGTGTGATTTGCAGCGTTTTGGGGTCAGACACCCCGCCTGTAACGACTTTCCGGTTGTCAATCAGCCCGCAAATCCGTGAAAAATGTTTCTCATTGACAATTCTCCCATAGTCTGGATTTGAAAGGGGAGTGTCACCATACTGTTTCTTAATCTGTTGGCAGATTTCTTTGATTAGTTTGTCTTTTATGCTTTTTTCACAGAGAATATAATCAGGTGCAACACAAGTCTGTCCGCAGTTTAGGAATTTGCCAAATACAATTCGTTTTGCGGTGAGTTTTAGTTTTGCTGTGTCATCTACGATACAGGGACTTTTTCCTCCAAGCTCCAGTACAACAGGGGTAAGGGTTTCCGCGGTATGGCGAAGTACTTCTTTTCCGACATTCTGACTGCCAGTAAAAAATACAAAGTCGAATTTCTTTTCCAGAAGAGTCGAATTTTCTTTTCTGCCACCTGTTACAACAGCAATGTACTCCGGTGAGAAACATTCGGATATGATTTTTTCAATGACCGCACTTGTTGCAGGAGAGTATGCGCTCGGCTTTACAACAGCAGTATTGCCTGCGGCGATGGCATCCGCCAAAGGATCCATCGTGAGCAGAAAAGGATAGTTCCACGGACTCATAATCAACACGTTTCCGTAAGGGGAAGGCTTTTTATAACTATGGGAGGCAAATTGTGAAAGTGGTGTATATACATGATGTTTTGAGGCAAATCTCCGTGTGTGCTTTACCATGTAACTTATTTCGCTCAATACGAGACCGGTTTCGCACATAAAACTTTCAAAATCACTTTTCCCTAAGTCACTTTTCAAGGCGGCAGCGATTTCCGGTTCATATTTTTTGATTACGGAACGCAGTTTTTTTAACATGCTGATGCGAAAATCAACCGGAAGTGTAGCGCCGCTGATATAATATTGTTTTTGTTTTTCTAAGATCTTGTCGATATTCATAGGTTACTCCAATCTGCAGCTTTGTAATAAATCTTTTCGAGTTCCTCTGCATCCATTAGTTTGGGTACGGGATAAAGCGGATTTGCTTCTTTATCGGCGTGCCGTGCCATTTGCGGGATGTCTTCTTTTTTGATTCCGGATATGGTTTCCGGAATGTTTATTCGGTGATTCAGGTTTTTTATGGCGGTAATAAATTTTTCTGCTCCTAGCTTATCCGTGTCGTTGTTTGATGATACTCCGGCAGCAATACCGAGCTGATGTAGTTTTTTATATGCATATTTTCCATATTCAGGAAGTACAATCGGCATCAGGACTGCATTTGCAAAACCGTGAGGAATGTTATATTGTCCGCCCAGAGAATGGGCAATGGCATGGATGTAACCTACATAAGATTTTGAAAATGCAATACCTGCTTTGTATGCAGCATCCAGCATGTTTTTTCTTGCAGCAGCGTTTTTACTTTCCTGACAGGCAGTTTCAATGTTTTCAAAAATTAGTTTTACCGCATCCAGAGCCAACGACCGGGTTTCCTTGCTTGTAGAGTTGCCAATGTATGCTTCAACTGCGTGGGTTAATGCATCCATGCCAGTTGTAGCAGTTAAATGGGCCGGTAAAGAGTAGGTGACTTTTGGGTCAAGTACAGCATAACGGGGAATGAGGGTGAAATCATTCATTGTATACTTGTGTTTTTTTCGGTTATCGGTGATAACAGCAGTGAGAGTTACCTCACTGCCCGTTCCCGCGGTTGTTGGAATCGCAATCAATGGTGGGATTTTCTTTAAAACCTTTAATAACCCTTTTAATTGTTCAAAGGATTTTTTTGGATATGCGATTTTTGCACCTGCTGCTTTTGCACAGTCTATGGATGAACCACCACCAAAGGCAATGAGCGCTTCGCAGTGTTCTTTTAAGTAAACCCTGGCTGCTTCTTTTGCATTGTCTACAGTGGGATTGGCACAGGTTTTGTCATATACTGCGCAGGAAATGTTGTTTGCACATAATGTCTGTTCCAATACATTTGTTGCACCATTTGTTCTTAAAAACGGGTCTGTAACAAGCAGCACCGAGTGGATTTGCTTCTTTTTTAATAAGGCTGGCAGAGCGGTGATGCTTTCAAGCTGCTCAGGTTCCCGGTAAGGTAAAATGGGAAGCGCAATATGAAATACAGTTTGAAATGTTCTGCAATATATTTTTCTGAGTGGATTCATGGTTTGTTATAGTCCTTTCTGGCTCAAAGCCTGTAGATTCTTACAAATAAGTTCAAGTGTATCGTAGAAAATTTCCCGATGCGCTTCACTTATTCCCTGACTACTGTATTCTACAGCCGCTTTTGCCTTTTCATTGATGTGTTCAGCCAGTTCCATGCCCTCTTCAGTCAACTTTATAAGCGCACGGTAAAGATTTTTGTTTACACTTTCTTTTGTTATAAGTCCCTTTTTTTCTAAAATGGATATAGCCCGGGATACGTCGGATTTATCTCGGGAACATAATTCGCCGAGTTTTGCTGCAGTGATTCCTTCAGGAAAACGATATAGGGTTGTAAAATATACGACATATGGTCCTTTCAGACCATATTTTTTCATTTCATCTGCAGCAATTTTATGCCAGTAATGAGACATCTCAGAAATTGCAAAAGAAAATTTTTCAAATCGGTCAACCATAGATATTTGCTCCTTAACTTCTTAGTTGTTGAAATATCAACATCATGGATTGTATTATAAAAATGTTGAAATGTCAACGTTAAAGTGCTGATAAAGATTCACGAAAAACTGTGATTTTCTTTTAAACAAGTAAAAAACTATATTTTTTATTATTTTTTACTATAGTTTTTAGGGAGAAAATGGAATTTGTATGTGCAATAATTAAAAAAATGTAGTTATAAGGGGAAGTGTCTCTTTTTTGTAACTAATTCAAATTTTTTAAACTTTTTAAACAGGGAGGGGAATATGAGTAATGAGAAATGTTAAGAAAAGGTGTCTGGCATTCCTGGGAGCAGTGATATTCAGTGCATCCAGTGTTATGACAGCGTATCCCGGCATTGTATATGCCGATGAGAGCCAGGAGGCTTTGACGATTCCGGAGGAAGAAACTTCCTTAAAGACAGATGTGGCGCTTAAGGAAAAAGAGGAAGAAGGAATCGTACAAAATTCACAGCAGACGGAAACAGATGTGGAAGAAGCGCAGCCAAATGTGAAAGAAATTCAGCCAGATGTGAATGAAGTGAAAACAGATATGAAAAGTCTGCAGGCGGCTGTCTATAGTGGCGGCGAACAAGAATGGATGACAGAGGATAAAGCATACATCGATCAGTTTGCCGTGACGAATATCCAGGATGGAACATCACCATTTGACGGTACCACAGGAAATGGGTATGATGCAGATGGAAACAACCGGCAGGTACGAAGCTATGATGACATTACGTATACGCTGACATATGTTACGGAGGCGTATGATACGGAGGACAGCTTTGTAAATGGATATCTGCGGCTTGTGATGAGGCTTCCATATACAGAGGATGAGGCTTATTTTGATACGGCTTCTATGAATTGGATGTGTACGGAAAGCGGACACGAATGGACGGTGACAAAGGATAAAAACGGACATCAGACACTTACCTGTACCAGAAAGCTGGAGCCCTCTAAGGGTGGTGAAACCAGTATTCCTGGTAATGGGAGTATGGATGTAACAGTGCGTGTAAGAGGGATGAAGAACGGAGATAAGGTTGAGCCTTCTTTCTATGCCTATCTGGATGGAAATGCATGCACAACTTCTGAAACAGAAATGTGTAAAGAACATAACCGTGCAGAGTATGTAAAGGCAACAGGTGTTGAGCCTGTAATAATAACTTCCAGACCCGGGTATAATATTCAGGTTAGACAGATTAGCAGAGATGGTGCTTTTGCAAGCGGGAAATATGATTTTAGTACAGGTAATGCAAAAGCGTTGAACAAAGATGCCGGAATTGTGGAGGGTCGTCTGATTGGTTATGGTATCACAATTCAGATATACAATACAGAAACAAATAAAGGATTGAAAGGTTTAGAGTTACCTGATGGCAGGGATATTACATTTGACCTGGATTTTTCAGATCTGCAGTATCGTACGACAGAGCCGAAGGAGTATAACCTGGATATCAACAAATACACTCCGTTAGTATGGAGCTATGATCAGTCTTCACGCGAAGCACAGCAGGATGGAAGAGACGTAGCTATGACGTATGGGTATCCTTATCTTGCAACTCCATATAATAAGAACCAGAAGGGATATACATTGGAAAAAGACGGAGCCATATCACCAAATTTAAATGACGGATATGACAGAACCAGCTGCTTTAATGGCGGTAACTGGACAATGACACAAGAGGGCAGTCATCTCACTTGTACGGTCAGTGGTTATGAGGTCAATCCGAACTGGTTCCCGGATGGAAATATAGATACGGCAGGAACTGACTATGATAAGAACGTAGGGTGCTTTTCAGCGGGTGAAGTATTTGTTGTTTATCCATTTTCAGAAAAAGATGAAGATGGAAATTATACAGAGAGCCTGCAGGAAAAATATCCGAATGAAAATGGAGACCTTTCAAGCGGAACTGTGTGGGCGACATTGACAGACAGTAATATGAAGATTCCTTACGGGGGAAATAATACTGCAACAGAACAAGGTGTAACAAGTGATGATGCTGTTCGTGGAGAGATTCCTCTTACCGTACCGGGTACATATGATAACAAAGTGCATTATGCGTATTATGACAATCCGGGATTTGGCTTTTGGGAGGATGCAAATCAAGCGAATAATGGAGCCTGCTATAAGAATGGTTATGATAATTCCAGTATAGGAAATACAGTAGCCGTTATCTGGGGAGGAGTCAATAAACCGGAAGGTGATGCAGGCAACTATGCAGAGGCCGGAGATTTCCTGATGAAGTTTGATTCTTCTGTGCTTGAAATTGATACGGAAAAAGCAATGATTTCCAATATGAAAGGCAGCAATTCTTTTTATTATGCATATAAAAAAGACGGAAGTCTGTGGAAAGATGATGTAGAACAGGCAAAGGCTAAAATTTCAGATTTGGAATATCGGACAGACTATGATCCGGATTCCTGTGTTGGTGTTCTCTGGGCATGGAGATGCAATCACGGTGAAGGAAATCATAGTGCAAATCAGAATATGACTGCAAAGGCATATTTTAAAATCAAAAATGATATTGAACTGATTAATCATGTTTACCAGATTACATCCAGGGCCAATGTATGGAGAAGTCACAACCTTACTCTGGGACAGAAACCGGAGGATGTTCCGAATGAATATGAGATTCATGAAAGTGGAGAACTTGTACAGCCGGAAAAAGTGATTGATGATTTCGGATATGAGTATAAAAAAGCAGAATATAATTATGAAACGGGTGCAGTCAGCAATCATTCCTGGCATAATAATGGCTGGGAAGAAGGCGATTCCCTTTATATCGCAGGATATTTTACAAAGATCCATAAAAATCTTCTGGAAAAGGATTCGGAAGGAAAAATCAAAACAACATACGATCTGAACGTTGGACAGGATACCGTCGATTATCAGCTTGAACCATATATGATGCTGGGCAGTCACGTGGAATGGAAAAATCCGACGACGGTTACAATTGTGGATATTCTTGGCAAAGGAATTACATATGTGGAAGACAGCGCTGTGTATGGAGGCAGTTATATTGCATATCCGGAAGGAAATGAGAGCGGCTGGTTTGAAGGTGGAGAGAAGATTGCACCAACGGTTGCAATAAATGATGCCGGCCAGCAGGTTCTGACGTGGGAGATTCCGAATGTTCCGGTAAAGGAAAACGGGGCAGATTATAAAATGCCTTCTATTTATTACAAAGCGAAGATTAATAAAACAAGTACAGATACGAAAGATTTATTAAATACGGTAACAATTCAGACGACAGAGGATCAGAGAATAAAGAGTAAAGAAAATGGAAATCTTGATGAGGTTGGTATTGATGTGGTTAAACTGGATGCATATTCAATTACCAAAAAAGCAGACAGGCATTTCCATGAAGTGAATGATGAGATTACTTATACAGTTATATGTTCCAATAACACAAATGATGATTATAGGGACAAAGTATTTTTTGATCTGATGCCGAGAGATGGTAAGAATAAGAGTCGTTTTAGCGGCAGTTATACGGTTCAGTCAATTAAAATGCCGGCAGAGGTTGATAAAACAAAATATAAATTGTTCTATACAACAGATGAGGCTGTATATGAGACGAAGGCCGGTGACCATAAGCTGTCCGGTGATAAACTGGAAGACAGTGGAGGAAGAGTTGCATGGACAGAAGCAGACTTTGACACTGCGATTGATGCTCAGATTACAGCATGGGCAATTTATGGAACAATTCCGAAGGCGGATTCCCTGGAGGTGGCAGTGACCATTTTGACAGATGGGGTGAAGCCGGAGGATGAGCTTTTCAACATGGCAGTGATGGAAAGTCAGATTCCGGGGACGGATATTGATACAGCGACGAAGGTTACGATCGTTGCAAGAGAATTGTCAGGACTTACATGGGTTGACGCCGATCAGGATGGAAGACAAGATGAGAATGAGGCAATTCTTCCGGGAGTGACAGTGACCTTGTATGATCAAGGTGGAAATATTGTGCAGAATCTGGATGGAAATGTATGTCAGGCTGTAACAGATACAGAGGGCAAATATCGATTCACGAAGCTTCCGGCAGGTGATTTTCATGTTGTTTTTACGGATGGAGACAGTGTGAAATTAGGAGAATATACGCTTACAGCGGCAAATGCTGAAGGTGTGGAGACAGATGTGAATTCCGATGCCGGAAAGAATGCTGATGGAAATCCACAGATTAGTAATCTTGTAATGCCGACAGCCGAAAAAATGACCGGTTCCTATTATGAACTGCCACATCTGGATGCCGGATTTTACCAGTTTGGTTCTCTTGAAATCAGTAAGCTTACAGAAGGCCAGTCTGAGGAAGAGAAGGTGAATGACAGTTTTAATATTACCGTTAGCTTTACGCTTTTTGGCGATTTGAAATTACAGGAAATTCCGGCTGTGATAACAGATGCAAGAGGAAATGCCACATCCAGAAATTGTATTCTTGCAGATAATAGAACCTCTTTTGTGCTGAAGGCAGATGAGAAAGTGGAATTAAAAAATATTCCTGCCGGTGTTGTATATGAGGTTACGGAAGAGGATACTTCACTTTATCAGGAAGAAATTAAGTATGGAAATGAGAGTAAAACAATTACAGCAACGAAGGATACTGTTGAAGTAAAGAATACCAGAGAGAAGCCGGAAGTATTCACACGAAGTCTGGATGGTGTCGTATGGATGGATGAGAACCGGGACGGCACGCTGAATGAAGAGGCGGCTGCATTGCAGAAGGATATTGAAGTAACTTTATACCGTAATGATACAGATGGGGAAGGAAATCCGGTCCGTGTAAAGGTTGGAACGACAAAGACAGATGAAAAGGGCTTCTATCATTTCGGAGGTCTTGATTCGGGAGTTTATGATGTAGAATTTGCTGACGAAAGAGTTGTAACAACACAGAATGATACAGCGAAGCCGGATAAATCGATAGCTGATAAGGAGCATAAGATAACTGGAATCAGTCTCCCGACAGATGCAGAAATCAAAGAGCTTAAGGAAGAAAATCCGGAAGCAGTAGATGAAACCGGAAATTATAATGTGCCGGATCAGAATATGGGTCTGGTGGAGTATAGCAGAAGCGTATCAGGTATCGCATTTACAGATAATGATAAAGACGGCAAATATGGAAAAGAAGACACCCTGATGCCGGGCGAGAAAATATATCTCTATAAGGTAGATGAAGAAGGCAGGTTAAGCGAGACACCTGTGGCGGAAACAACGACAGACGGAGACGGATACTACCAGTTCGAGAAAGCAGAAGCCGGAGAGTATGTAGTAGTCTTTGGAGTAGATCTGGAAGAGAAAAAACTGGATGTTACAAAGCTTACAGAAGATTCGGATCAGGGAAGCAAGATAAATCCGGACCAGCATGTGAAGAAGGTAAGCCTGCCGACAGATGAGGAAATCGATGGAAGTGAAGCACTCAAAGAGCAGTTGGATGACAGCGGAAACTTTGAAATCCCGCATCTGAATGCCGGATATGTAGAAAAACCGGAGCCGGAACCGGAAGTATTCACACGAAGTCTGGATGGTGTCGTATGGATGGATGAGAACCGGG
>CALFCS010000094.1 GCA_937950565.1 uncultured Lachnospiraceae bacterium | reverse complement strand
CATGCACCGGTAGCATTATTTGCAGCCGCACGTTTTAATTTACATACGGAAATAGGCGCACCCAGTTCGTTCCTCTTACATTCCCCTTCACACGCATGATTACAAATACTGCCAAGTGTCTCCGGGAATGGTACCTTCTCACGGACAACCGCTGTTGCCTTATCAAACTCTCCCTGCCTGATATAGCGGATATACCGCGGAATATCAATATGTGCCGGACAGGTACTCCTACAAGGAACAATATTTTCTGCATAGGAGCGGTCTTCCTTCATAATCTTTACCTGATCCATAATTGAGCCCGTCGGGCACACTTCGATACAGGCGCCGCAGAAACGGCATCCCGCCTCAGCAAGTGTCTTCCCTTCCAGAACACCTGCGCGGACTCCCATGTCTGTCTGTATGTAATCAAGAACTTTTACACCACGAAGTTCCTGGCAGGCACGAATACATCTTCCACACCGTACACACCGTGTAAACAAATGTGAAACAAGTGGATTGCTGTCATCATTTGCCACACTTCTGGATTTTTTTCTCCACCGTTCCGGGCTGACACCCATATACTGGTACATAGACTGCAGCTCACACTTCCCATATTTGGGACACCCGGTACAGTCCGCCGGATGAGTTGCCAGTATAAGCTCCATAGCCATCCTTCTGACTTTCTCCGCCTTCGGTCCGTTTACTATAATAACCATTCCGTCAGAAACTTCCGTTTTACATGCAGGAACAGCCTTTTCTATTCCTTCTACTTCAACAGAACACAACCGGCATCCTCCTTTTGCTTCCAAATCCGGATGGCTGCAGAGATGGGGAATAAAAATTCCCGCCTCCAGAGCCGCATCAAGAACCGTCTGCCCTTGTTCTGCTTCTATCCATTTTCCGTCAATACAGATTTTCATACTTACTCTCCCTCGACTAATATTCAAAGTCATCTAACTCAGCCGCTGCATTTTCTCCTGCAATACGCCCGCTGTTCAGACAGAATCCCATAGTATTTCCGGAGAGGATAAACGGATAACTGTCTCCAAAAATATTGCAGGCATCCGTTCCTACACAATAGAGCCCCGGAATGACTTTCGCTTCCTGTGTCAGGACCTGTGTCTTATGGTTAATCTTTACACCACCCAGTGAACCATATGCACCTACATTCTGACGGCAGCAATAGAACGGCGCTTTTGCAATCGGCTGCATATAACGTCTGTCTTTTTCAAAGATTTCATCAAAACCACCTTCACACATTTCATTATACTCTTCTACCTGCGCAACCAATCCTTCTACATCAATGCCTGCCTTTTCCGCCAATTCTTCAATGGTATCTGCCTGTGTAATAGATTCATATCCGGCTGCCAGGTCTCTCTCCCACTGCTCGTCAAAATGGTCATACAAATCATGCGGATGTACATGTGAAACAATGTCCGGTCCTTTTTTCTTATATTTTTTAAGAAGCTTGCTGTCAAAAATAGAATATGCTACACTTCCCGGCTGCACCGTAATTGCATTTCCGGTAAATGTTGTGTTGCCAATCTGATCCTCCGGCATAAAACGCTCTCCATTACGGTTTACCCAGAGACATGGCTGACGGAACGCTCCATCCAAAATAAAATGATTCATATTATCCGGAAGCTGATACATCAGTTCCATTGTGCATGGTTCTTTTCCTGCTCCTGCTTCCCATGCCATTCTAATACCTTCACCCTTCATACCTGGAATTGCAAAATTAAAAATTGTGCTGCCAAACTCATATCCGGTCTGTTCCTTGATCATCTGCGGATTGTCTCCGAACCCTCCGGTCGCTATAATAACCGAATTAGCTCTCGCTTCGATTTCCTCTCCATCCTTATCCTTTGCAAGCACTCCCACTGCCCTGCCGTCTTCCATGATAATCTTTGTGACAGGTGTCTCAAGCAGAATCTCCACACCCAGTTCCTTTGCTCTCTCAGTCATCTTCTTTGTCATAGATGTAGCTGCACGCGGTCCAGGAATTCCGCCGCCTTCCGGCTTACATACATGCCATGTGAATTCACCATCGGAATAAGCTCTTGTGTCCTCCGGTGCGCTAAAAGCTCTCTGCACTCCCGCAAATTCCACGCCCATATCCATCAGCCAGTCAATCGTATCTCCTGATTTAAAATAATAATCACGCACCATCCGTGCATCTACACGATAATGTGTAAAATACATATGCTTACGGAATGCTTCACCCGGAGTAAGAGAAATCATGTGCTCTCTCTGAATTCTTGAGCCTACTCCTAATGGTCCCATTCCCATATTCGCAGCTCCACCTGTTGTACTTGCCTTTTCAAAGGTCAGTACTCTCGCTCCGTTTTCCGCTGCCGCGATACTTGCAGCAAGTCCCGAAAGTCCTGCCGCTACTACAATTACATCTGTTTCCATCTTTTTCATGATTGTACCTCCATCTCTTTTCATAATTCTATTATAGGGAATTGACACAGTTTTCACATTGTGCCCCTCCCCTATGTTACAGACAAATATTCTTTCCTTATTTGTGCGCACACACAATCATTTACTCTCCGCTGATGCTATGTGCAATCTTTTCTGCCGGACGGTTCCAGATAAAAGATACAATATATCCGACAATATAAATCGGAACAAATGTAGTAACTATTCCCATAAAATATGCAATAATTGGCGCATGTCCAAGTATCACAACATTAAAATATGTAAGAATCAGGCAGTTCACAACTACATAAATAAGGTTCACAACTACATTCACAAGCAGTCCAAACACAAGTGTGTCCGGTTTTGCCTTACAGGCAAAAGCAAACTTCACTCCCAGCTTTCCAACCGGGATCAGCATACCTACAACAAATGAAATCACATATGCCAGAGCAAAATTAACAAGCAATAATCCTACAACAATCTTTCCGATTGCCAGAAGCTGTGCAGTAATCGCTATTGCCAGGGCAACTGGAATATTCATAAGTAAGGTATAGATAACTTTACATTTTTTACTCATTTCCATATTTATCTCCTCCAGTATTCTTATATTCCTTTGAATGTCTTTTCTTTGTATTTAACCAGTTTTTCTTTCACGATTTTCATATTTTCCGGATTTGCATAAAAGCCACCCTGCGTATGTCCAATTTCCTCCAGATGTCTTGCCCTTCCTTCTACCGTTGTACGGTCTTTCAGAAGGCCGTCCTCCTGAATCACAAATTTCCATTTGCCTTCTTCAGTCTTTTCCAGCGTACCGCCGGCCCCGCAGACCTGACATTCAATCGGATAATGAAGGCCGTCCCACTGCATCTCACCCAGCACCAGTGCATTGGAATGACAATTCGGACACCATCCCATATCCCCATCGCCGAGCCATTCCCGCTCTTCTGCCGGAGTCTCTACAGCCTTCATAATATTTTCTCCCATCTTTCTCGCACGTGCGAGCAGTCCGTCATCCAGCAGGCACTGTGCTGCGCCCGGAACACGTGTTGCAAGAATCATGTCTACCACCTTCATATCTGTTGTAAACATGGTCGCCTGCATTGCCTCTAATGCCATAGACTGCCATGCTCTTGTAGAACCTCCTACACTGATCAGTCCGGCAACACGGTCTTTATGCTCAATTGCTTTAATTGTCTCAAGAAATGCAGTTTCATAACTAAGACTTCTTTGTGCAAAGGTCAGATATTCTCCTGTCGGCATCAGATCATATGTAGGCATGGAATAAATCACTGCATCCTGCGCAAGCAAAACATCCATGATCTTTTTCTTATCATCCTTTTTATCCAGTACACATCCGACATTTTTTCCCTGAGACATTCCCTTCGTACAAGAAGTACAACCGGTACAAGGTTCGATATGATAATCCTTCAGATTGATCATCGTTACCTCCGCCCCTGCTTCCTCGCAGAACATCAAAGCTTCCTTCAACAGAATCTCACTATTGCTGTTCTTCCTTCCTGCGGTTACTCCCATCACTTTAACTGCCATCTTTCTTCCTCCTTTTGTCTAATACGTTTTTTCTTCAAAAAGCACCTGTTCCATCCCGTTATTGACCATAACACATGCCTTTGATATACTTTATTTAAAATATATCAGTTATATATTTAACAATCACCCGTCTTTCGTCGAAGCATACTAAGCAAAAAACAATATATTTCAGACATTTGTCGCATAGGAGGAATCATGGCATATTTAGGAAATATTATCCGGCATATAGAAGAACATTTTCACACTCATATTTTTGGACATTATCATCCCAGAATGGAAATAGAAGCGGTTTGGTTTTTTTCTCAGCATACTTATGAAAAAACAGAGATTCAGGAAAATATCCTGTATATAGAATCTGCGGAAAACATATTAGACAGCTCTGCAATACTTTCCCCAAAGGTCAGTACAGAGCAGAGCCTTCCACTCCTTCTGCTCGGTCTTGCCGCAGGCCGCCAGAGACAGTGCCATCACCATGGCCA
>CALFCS010000093.1 GCA_937950565.1 uncultured Lachnospiraceae bacterium | reverse complement strand
GCGACAGAGGACGGGGAGTTCGAAGAAGTAACAGATAAGAAAGTAGAGTTTGTAAACACGACAACAACCCCGCAGTACAAGCTGAGCTTGAATGCAAGCAAGAAATATGTAAAAGATGGAGAAGAACAGACCTTAAAGGGTGATGAATTCAGCTTTGCATTGTATTCAGATGAAGAGTGCAAGAACCAGATAGGGGAAGCCCAGAAGAACGCAGCAGATGGAAGTATTAGCTTCAATGAGTTTGCAACCGTAACAACAACAGATGACTATACTTGCTATGTGAAAGAACAGGCGGGAAGTAATGACGCAATTGAGTATGATGAGTCCGTATACAAAGTAGTACTGGCTCCGGGAACAACCGGCTCAATGGTGAAGTCTGTAGAGAAGAAGGCGACAGCAGACGGACAGTTTGAAGAAGTAACGGATAAAACAATAGAGTTTGTAAACATAACCACAACTCAGCAAAAGCTGGGAAGTCTGGAAATTACGAAGGTATTTGCAGGAGACGAATTGACAGATACCCAGAAGAAGGATATTACCTTTACAATAACCGGAACAGGCTACAGCAAGACCGTTACTTATGCAGACTTTACAGATGGGAAATATACACTGACAGATCTTGAACCTGGAGAGTATATTGTAAGTGAGACAAATGAAGTTGTAGAAGGGTACACAGTAAAGAAAGAATTTGACGTAAAAGATAATAAAGTTACGATAGCTGCAAATGACCTGGATAAAAAGGTTATCATTACAAACACTTATACAAAGAATAATTCGGGAAAAGGAAGTCTGAAGGTCAAAAAGGTTCTGAAAGTGGAAGGAAAAGTTATCAGAGGAGATATTAACTTTGAGATTGGTTTGTTTACGGATCAAGAAGGAACAGAACTCTATGAAAGTAAGACATTCAATATGTCAGATGGACCTGTAGAAATGACATTTGACGATCTCCCGGCAGGAACATATTATGTATATGAGTTGGATTGTTTTGGAAATGCAATTACCGGAAATAGTGGTCTTGCCGGAGATTTTGGCTGGCTTGGTTTGAGTGCGGAAATTACAGTTAGCAGGGATCATACAATAACGCTGACAGAAGGTCAGAATGATACGGTACCAGTAGTTGTTGTAAATAATTATCAACCGGATTTTCCACATGGATACTATTATGATACGATTTCCATCAAAGGTACAAAGACATGGGTAGATAACAATAATGCGGCTGGAAAAAGACCGGAGAACTTAAAGCTGACATTGAATAACGGAACCAAAGACATTGAACCACAGAGTACAAATCCTGATGAGTATTATTACATTAAATGGGAGAAAGATGCAGATAAATGGACTTATACGATTGAGAATGTTCCACAGGTTGATGAAGATGGTAATTTGTTAACGTATACAGTGACAGAAGAAACTGTGGAACATTACAAGTCTGAAAAACTGACAGTTTCCGGAACAAAGGATGTAAGTGGTGATTTAGTAAATGCTGATTTCAAAAATACTTACGAAGATAAGACGGTTAGTGTAAAGGTAAGCAAGGTTGACATTGCAGACGGTAAAGAAGTAGAAGGCGCAAAACTGCAGATAATCGGACCGGATGGAAAGATTGTGAAGGAATGGACATCTGGAAAAGATGGGGCAGAAGAAATCACGGGTCTGATTCCGGGAGAGGAGTATATCCTGAAAGAGACAGTAGCGCCAACAGGTTACGATAAGATTACGTCAGATATTACATTTACAGTAGACGAGGATGGAAAGGTAACAGTAATAAAGACAGGAAAGAACAGTGAAGGTAAGGAAGAAGGAACAGTGAAGGAAAATGTACTGCTGGTAAATGATACGGCAAATAAGCCGGTCAAGCCTAATACTCCAGATAATTCACATAAGACTGGAAGTACAGTGAAGAAGTCCGGCACAGTGAAGACGGGAGATACAGCTGCTCCTATACTGTATTTCATGTTATTGTTAGCTTCCATGATGATTGGAGGAAGTACTTTATATATTGGCAAAAGAAAAAAACAATAAAGTAATGAACCAATAAAGAGAAGGCATCGTATCTATTTTATTAGGTACGATGCCTTTACAATTAGTTGGAAAATTGTAGGGATATATGTTACAATTAATACAATAACTCAAGTTTAAGAAATATTTATAACTTGGTGGTATTTTATGAAGAAGGGTGAGGTATGAATATGATGGAGGAATGTTTAATTTGTAAAGCGCCTCTTAAATATTTTATGGAAGACATAGAGATGGAATGTATTGTCTGCCACAAAAAGGAAAGGAGTAAGACGAGGTGTGTCAATGGACACTATGTCTGCAATTCATGCCACACACAGGGATTAGATAGTATTTTTGGTCTGTGCCTTTTGGAAAAATCAAAGGATCCACTTGAAATTTTAGACGGGATGATGAATCTGCCGTTCTGCCATATGCATGGGCCGGAACATCATATTATGGTGGGTGCCGCCTTGCTGACCGCTTATCAGAATGCCGGTGGGGACATTGATCTGGAGCGTGCGCTGACTGAAATGAAAAACCGTGGAAGCGATGTCCCAGGGGGTGCCTGCGGTTTTTGGGGCGCCTGCGGTGCAGGTATCAGTACAGGAATATTTATTTCGATTATTTCCGGCTCAACACCGCTTATGAATGAACCTTTTGCACTTTCCCACAGGATGACGGCAAAATCTCTTAATGCCATTGGTGAGATCGGTGGTCCGCGTTGTTGCAAAAGAGACTCCTACCTATCCATTCTTCAAGCCATTGAATTTGTAAATGAAAACTTTGGCATTTGCATGGAGGCACATACTCCTGTCTGTAATTTTAGAGAAAACAATAGCCAGTGCATTGGCAGTCGATGCCCGTTTTCTAAGATTGAATTTAATAAATTACAGTAGGAGATATCTGAACTTGTAGGTAATGAAAATCGGGATTGATGGAGGTGGCGTGCATGTCTTTTGTGTGGGTTGCATTAGGTGGTGCTTTAGGAGCTACGGGACGATATGCAATAAGTTTGATACCTATAAAAACTGTATTTCCTATATTAACACTTATAACAAATCTCATAGGAGCAGTAGCTATTGGTTTTATTACGGGAGCAGTTTCAGCTAAAGAAGATGTATCTCCGAATTTAGTGCTATTTATGAAAACAGGGGTATGTGGCGGCTTTACTACATTTTCGACATTCTCCTTAGAGGCATATGAATTATTTGAGGCGCAACAATATTTATTTGGTAGTATTTATGTATGTTTAAGCGTAATATTTTGTATTATAGGAATATGGTGTGGAAAGAAAATCTCTATAGCTTTTATTTAGGAGAAATTGAAGAAGATATATGGATTATAGGTATGTTATGTATCAGGAGGTGCGTATAAGCATCTCCTTTTTGGTGGTTAGAACCGTTTTGCACACCATCGTTCCAGTACATTGATAAGAGTGTATAGAAGCATTGCCATAATGCATAGGAGTACAATGCTCATAAGAAGCCAATCCATCTTGAAGACTTGGCTCGCGTAGATAATCAAATATCCGAGGCCGTCTTTTGCGGCCAGAAATTCTCCAATAATAACACCTACAAGACATAGTCCGATATTTACTTTCATATTGCTGATGATGGCTGGTACCGAGCTGGGGAGAACCACCTTAGTAAGCGCTTGGTATTTTTTTCCGCGGAGAGTATAGATCAGTTTGATTTTTCCGGGGTCTACGGTAGTAAAGCTGGTGTAAAGATTTAGGATACTTCCAAATATTGCTACGGACATTCCGGCAACAATGATCGTTGTCTTATCTGCGCCTAGCCACACGATAAGGAGGGGAGCAAGCGCGGATTTCGGAAGGCTGTTGAGTACGACAAGGTAAGGCTCAAGAACTTCCGATAACCGGCTGCTGAACCATAATAAAGTTGCTGTCAGAATGCTGATAAGGGTAACCAGAAAAAAACTGGCTAATGTTTCGTAAAGTGTAATTCCAAGATGAAGAAAGATACTTTTATCCATTACCATACTCCAAAAGCAAAGCGCAATTTTCGAAGGACTGCTGAATATAAAAGAATCTATGATTCCTCTCCTTGATGCGATTTCCCAGATAAGAAGAAAGAATAGTAATATTAAAATCCGGGAAATACGGACAATCCATTTATGTTTTTGAATTTGAATAAGATATTTCTGCTGCCCTTTGGAAATATCATTCATTTGTATTCAACTCCTTCCATATTAAATTAAAATAAGTTTTGAACTCGGGGGCATTTCGTCTTGCAAGCGGCGTATTACAGGATGAATCAAAAATAAGTGGAATTGTCTGTTGTATGGAGGCAGGGCGTCCCGATAAGACGATTACCCGGTCTGCCAGTGAAATTGCTTCTGACAAATCATGTGTGACGAGGACAGCCGATTTCCCCTCCTGACGGATAATCTGACCGATATCATCGCCAACATGGAGTCGTGTCTGGTAATCCAGCGCAGAAAAAGGCTCATCAAGAAGTAGAATATCAGGATCCAGTACAAGTGTACGGATCAGGGCCGCGCGTTGCCGCATGCCGCCGGAAAGTTCAGAAGGATGTGCATTTTCAAATTGCTTTAATCCATAAAAATCAAGTAATTCATGTGCCTTCGTACGGGTTTTGGCAGTGAGCATGTGCTGTACCTCAAGTCCGAGGACAACATTATGATAGACGGTCCGCCACTCGAATAATTCATCATGCTGCAACATATATCCAACATTTGTTGTACTTTCGTGTACATGTTTTCCATTGATTTTAATGAAGCCCTTTTCTGGTGTGAGCAGTCCGCTGATAAGGGATAAAAGGGTTGTTTTTCCGCAGCCGGAAGGTCCGACGATTGCGGCAAATTCTCCTTTTTTTAATGAAAATGATATATTGTTGATTGCGGGAACTTCCCCTTCAGGACTATGATAAGCATAGTGGACGTTCTTAAGTTCCAATACCTGTTCCATAAAAAACCTCCGCTGATAGAATACATATATTTTATAATATGAGAAAACCTTGATTTCGTGTGAATTTCAAACTATAATTGCTTAAGAAGTATACTTATTTATTTTACAAGGAGAGGATTTATGAATTACCAGAAGGAACTGGATAAACTAACGGACAGATTTGAAAGGGAAGGAATCTCGCCGACACTTTTGCTTCACAGTTGTTGTGCGCCGTGCAGCAGTTATGTGCTTGAATATCTGAGCAATTATTTTAAAATTACAGTGTTCTATTATAATCCCAACATTTATCCGGAGAGTGAGTATACCAAACGTATACTGGAACAGCAGACGCTGATTAGCGCTATGAACTTTAAATATCCGGTCAGTTTTGTGGCAGGAAGCTATGACAGGGAAGCTTTCTATGAGATTGCAAAAGGATTGGAACATGTAAAGGAAGGCGGGGAGCGGTGCTTTAAATGCTATGAACTTCGGATGCGTGAAGCGGCCCGGATTGCCAAAGAGGGTGGATTTGATTATTTTACTACGACACTTAGCATCAGTCCTCTGAAAAATGCAGATAAACTGAATGAAACCGGTAAGAAGCTGGAGGCGGAATATGGAGTTTCTTATCTTCTGTCAGATTTCAAAAAAAAGAATGGATATAAGCGTTCGATTGAACTGTCAAAGAAATATGGGTTGTACAGACAGGACTACTGCGGGTGTGAGTTTTCGGTACGAAGTTTAAAATGATAATAAATATATTTCATTTTTTGATAAAATGTGATAGTATGGAATACGATATTTTGGGAGAAAGGAAGAAAACCAGATGGCACAGTTATGGGGTGGGAGGTTCACCAAAGAAACGGACGAATTGGTATATAAATTTAATGCTTCAATTTCCTTTGATAAAAGGTTTTGTACGCAGGATATTACCGGAAGCATTGCACATGTTATGATGCTCGAGAAGCAGGGAATTCTTACCGCGGCGGAGAAAGAGCAGATTATTGGAGGTTTAGAGAGTATTCTTGACGACGTAGAGAAGGGCAGGCTTGAAATATCAGAAAAATATGAAGATATCCACAGCTTTGTGGAGGCAACATTGATTGAGCGGATTGGGGATGCAGGAAAGAAACTGCATACCGGAAGGAGCAGAAACGATCAGGTAGCTCTTGATATGAAGCTGTATACAAGAGATGAAGTGTTGATTATGGATAAGCAGATTGAAGAGCTGCTTAAAGCGCTTCTTCATATTATGGAAGAGAATCTGGATACCTATATGCCAGGATTTACGCATCTTCAGAAGGCGCAGCCGATTACACTTGCTCATCATATGGGGGCTTATTTTGAAATGTTTAAGAGAGACCATGAGAGACTTAAGGGAATTTATGAAAGAATGAATACCTGTCCTCTGGGGTCGGGCGCCCTCGCGGGAACAACATATCCTCTGGATAGGGATTATACCGCTTTTCTGCTTGGGTTTGACGGTCCGACATTGAATAGTATGGATGGGGTGTCTGACAGGGATTATCTGCTTGAATTCCTGTCTGCACTTTCGATTATCATGATGCATCTGAGCCGTTTTTCAGAAGAAGTGATTATATGGAATTCAAATGAGTATCAATTTGTTGAGATTGATGATGCATACAGTACAGGAAGCAGCATTATGCCGCAGAAGAAAAATCCGGATATTGCAGAGCTTGTAAGGGGGAAGACCGGACGTGTCTATGGCGCACTTACAGCGCTTCTTACAACAATGAAGGGAATCCCGCTTGCATATAACAAAGATATGCAGGAGGATAAGGAGTGGGCATTTGACGCAATTGATACGGTAAAAAGCTGTATTACCTTATTTACAGGAATGCTGCGCACGATGCATTTCAGAAGAGAACGGATGGCAGAGAGTGCGATGCAGGGATTTACCAATGCGACAGACGCGGCGGATTACCTGGTAAATCATGGAGTTCCATTTAGAGATGCACATGGGATTGTAGGACAGCTTGTGCTTACGTGTATAGAGAAGAAGATTTCACTGGATGAACTTCCGCTAGCGGAATATAAAAAAATATCTCCGGTATTTGAGGAGGATATTTATGAAGCAATCAGTCTTAAGACCTGTGTAGGAAAGCGGACGACGACCGGAGCGCCGGGTGAAAGTGCAATGGAAGAGGTTTTAAAAATATATAAAACATATATGAAAGAATACTAAGAAAAGGAGAAGAGAAAATGGAGCAGAAATTACGAGTAGGAATTTTAGGGGCAACAGGAATGGTAGGACAGAGATTTATCTCTCTCCTTGAAAATCATCCATGGTTTGAAGTGGTAACGGTAGCGGCAAGTCCACGTTCCGCCGGGAAAACATATGAAGAAGCAGTGGGTGACCGCTGGAAAATGACAACTCCTATGCCGGAAGGAGTAAAAAAACTGGTTGTTTTAAATGTAAATGAGGTGGAAAAGGTTGCAGCGTCTGTTGATTTTGTGTTTAGTGCGGTAGATATGACGAAAGATGAAATCCGTGCAATTGAGGAAGCATATGCAAAGACAGAGACTCCGGTTGTATCCAATAACAGCGCACATCGCTGGACACCGGATGTGCCGATGGTTGTACCGGAGATTAACTCCGACCATTTTGAAGTAATCGCAGACCAGAAGAAGAGATTGGGAACCACCCGTGGATTCATTGCAGTGAAACCGAACTGCTCGATTCAAAGCTATGCGCCATGTCTTGCTGCATGGAAGGAATTTGGCCCGAAAGAAGTAGTAGCAACAACCTATCAGGCAATTTCAGGAGCAGGAAAAACATTCAAAGACTGGCCGGAAATGGAAGGAAATATTATTCCATATATCGGTGGTGAAGAAGAAAAAAGTGAACAGGAACCGCTTCGGGTGTTAGGAAAGGTTGAAAATGGAGTCATTGTTAAGGCTGAACTTCCAAAGATTACCTGTCAGTGTATCCGGGTTCCGGTTCTGAATGGGCATACTGCGGCTGTATTTATTAATTTTGAAAAGAAGCCTACAAAGGAGCAGTTAATTGAAAAGCTTGTAAGCTTTAAGGGATTTCCGCAGGAGATGAATCTCCCAAGCGCTCCGAAGCAGTTTATTCAGTATCTTGAGGATGATAACCGTCCGCAGGTATCCATGGATGTTGATTATGAGAATGGCATGGGAGTATCCATCGGTCGTCTGCGCGAAGATACCATGTTTGATTATAAATTTGTCGGTCTTTCCCATAATACGGTGCGAGGCGCTGCCGGCGGAGCGGTATTATGTGCAGAGGCACTTACGAAAAAAGGATATATTCAGGCAAAATAGCATATACAGTTAAGAAGATGCTATAAGAATAATAATATAAGATGAGGTAGCGGATATGGATAAAGATATTTTGAATTTTACACAGAACCGGGAGCTTTCCTGGCTTAAGTTTAATCAGCGTGTGCTGGAAGAGGCACAGGACGCCAAAGTTCCTCTTCTGGAAAGGATGAAATTTGTTGCTATATTTACGAGTAATCTGGATGAGTTTTTTATGATCCGGGTAGGAAGTCTTTTTGATATGGCACATACGGATGCCAACACAAAGGACAGCCGTTCGGGAATGACTCCGGGAGAACAGCTTGAAGCGATTTTTAAAGAAGTTGCACCGTTGTATAAAGAACGTGATAAAACCTATGCGGACATTAAAAAACAGCTGCACCCTTATGGGGTCTGCGGACTTGATTTTAAAGAGCTGGAGCCACAAGAGAAAAAATATGTAAAGAAGTATTTTAAAGATCAGATACTTCCGATTCTGTCTCCCCAGATTGTAGATGCGAATCATCCATTTCCGCATTTGATGAACAAGGAAATTTATGTAACGGCGAACCTGAAATTAAAAGAAAAATCTATGCTTGGAATCGTTCCGGTTCCGCAGTTTGTATCGGATATTTTATATCTTCCGGGACACGATATCCGCTATATCCGCATGGAGAAGGTAATCATGGAGCATTTAAGCCTGGTATTTCCTCAGTATGACGTCTCTGAGCAAAATTATATCTGTGTGACAAGAAATGCAGATGTGTCACCGGATGATGAGGCGCTGGAGGTAAATGATGACTTCCGTTATCTAATGCAGCAGACGCTCCACAAACGCCGCAGGATGGCGGTTGTACGGCTTGAGACGGCTGAAAAATTATCTCCGGAAAATGAAAAGTATTTTTGCGATAAGTTTAAGATTAAGCCAAACCAGATTTTCCGTACAAAGATGCCGATGAAACTGGATTACATATTTGGAATCAGTGGGAATCTTCCGGAAGCAATGAAGCGTTCCCTGATCTATCCTCCATTCTCACCGCAGAATTCTGCCCGTGTACAGGACGGCAGCATTATGAGACAGGTGAAGAAAAAGGATTTACTGTTGTTCTATCCTTATGAAAGCATGAATCCATTTTTGCAGCTTATAAAAGAAGCGTCTGTTGACCCGAATGTTATGACGATTAAGATTACAATCTATCGACTGGCAAAAAAGGCAAGACTGGTAGAGTATCTTTGTGCCGCAGCTGAAAATGGGAAGGAAGTTACGGTTCTGATCGAGCTTCGCGCAAGATTTGATGAACAGAATAATATTGAATGGTCAGAACGTCTCGAAGAAGCAGGATGCCGGGTGATTTACGGATTCGACGGTTATAAAGTGCATTCAAAAATCTGTCTGATCACTTGCAGAAACCGTAATGAAATCCAATATATTACACAGATTGGTACAGGCAACTATAATGAGAAAACTGCTGCTATGTACACGGATTTATCACTTATGACTGCGAATCCGGCAATTGGTAAAGATGCGGCGGAATTTTTCAAAAATATGTCGATTGGAAATCTTGCAGGTATTTATAACCACCTGATCGTGGCTCCAACAAGTTTAAAACAGAAAGTTCTTTATCTTATGGATGAGGAAATACGAAAAGGTGAAAATGGACGTATCATTATGAAAATGAATTCCCTGACGGATGTGGATTTTATCAAAAAAGTATCAGAAGCATCCAGGGCAGGCGTAAAAGTGGAGCTGATTATCCGGGGCATATGCTGTATTCTTCCGGGAATTCCGGGGTATACAGACAATGTAAGAATCATGAGTGTTGTGGGAAGATATCTGGAGCATCCACGTATCTTCAGCTTTGGAACAGGCGCGGCGCAGAAATTGTATATCGGCTCAGCGGATATGATGACAAGAAATACGGAGAAACGAGTAGAAGTTGCAGTCCCGATACTGGATGAGGATATTAAGAGACAGTTAAATCATTATTTGAAAATTATGTTGAACGATAATGTAAAAGCAAGAGTCCTGCAAAGTGACGGGAAATATAAAAAGAAAGAACAAAAAGAGCCTTATATTGATTCGCAGGCTGTATTTATGGAAGAAGCGCTGCATGTAAAACCGAAGGTTTCTGTCGTGCAGAAGAAGAGCCTGTTTACAAAGCTTTGGGAATTTATTCAGAAGTAAGGCAGACGAGGAGTATTTAACAGAATGGGAAAATCGCTCTATATAGCTGAAAAACCAAGCGTAGCACAAGAATTTGCCAAAGCGTTAAAATTAAATACAAGAAGGCAGAATGGTTATCTGGAATCTGATAATTCTATCGTGACCTGGTGCGTGGGGCATCTGGTCACGATGAGTTATCCGGAAGAATATGATCCGGCCTTAAAGCGATGGAGTCTTGAAGCATTGCCATTTATTCCGGAGGAATTCAAATACGAAGTAATTCCGGGAGTGGCGAAGCAGTATAAAATTGTGGCAGGTCTTCTGAACCGGCAGGACGTAGATACGATTTATGTGTGTACGGACTCAGGGAGGGAAGGAGAATACATATATCGTCTGGTGGAGAAACAGGCCGGTGTACATGGAAAAGAGAGAAAACGGGTCTGGATTGATTCACAGACAGAAGAAGAGATTCTCCGTGGAATCCGGGAGGCAAAAGACCTGAAGGAGTATGACAATTTGTCTGCTTCTGCATATCTGCGGGCAAAAGAAGATTATCTTATGGGAATTAATTTTTCGAGACTGTTGACTTTAAAATATGGAAACAGTATTTCGAATTACCTTGGAACCAAATATTCTGTGATATCCGTAGGACGTGTGATGACCTGCGTGCTTGGTATGGTCGTGCGAAGAGAACGGGAAATCCGTGAGTTTGTGGAGACACCGTTTTACAGGGTGCTAAGCCATGCCGGAGAAGAAGGAGAAACCTTTGAGAGTGAATGGCGTGCCGTGAAGGGCTCAAAATGGTTTGAATCTTTTGAACTGTATAAAGAAAATGGTTTTAAAAAAGAAGAAAATGCAAAAGAGCTGATTCAATATCTGAACAAGGAGCAGCCGGTCAGCTGCATGATAGATTCCATAGAAAAGAAAAAAGAAAAGAAGAATCCGCCGCTGTTATTTAATCTGGCGGAACTTCAGAATGAATGTTCCAAACGGTTTAAGATAAGTCCGGATGAAACACTTCGGATTGTGCAGGAATTGTATGAGAAAAAACTGGTCACTTATCCGAGAACAGATGCAAGAGTTCTATCTACTGCCGTTGCAAAAGAAATTCACAAGAATCTGAATGGTCTTATGAAATATGAAAAGGCAGTTCCATTCTTAAAAGAAATTGTAGCATTCGGAAGTCATAAAGGAATTGCAAAGACCCGGTATGTAAATGATAAACAGATTACAGACCATTATGCGATTATTCCAACCGGGCAGGGGCTGGGCGCGCTGCACTCACTTCCACATATTTCGCAGGAAATATATGAGGTCATTGTAAAGAGGTTCTTAAGTGTTTTTTATCCTGCAGCGGTTTATCAGCGAATCGCAGTTGTGACAAAGATAAAGGGGGAATCTTTTTTTGCGAATTTCCGGGTGCTTGTAGATGAAGGATATCTGAAGGTGGCCGGTGGTGATACAGACCGTACAGACCGAAAGCTTTTTGAAAAAATACAGCACTTGAGAAAAGGGGCAGAGCTTCCAGTACAAAGGCTTGAAATAAAAGAAGGAAAAACTTCTCCTCCGAAGCGTTATAATTCCGGTTCTCTTATCCTTGCAATGGAGAATGCAGGGCAGCTGATAGAAGATGAAGAACTCAGAGCCCAGATTAAAGGAAGCGGGATTGGAACAAGCGCTACAAGAGGAGAAATACTAAAGAAGCTGTTTCATAATAAATATCTGGTTCTGAATAAGAAAACACAGATTGTGACGCCGGCAATGCTTGGTGAAATGATCTATGATGTTGTAGAACATTCTATAAAATCACTTTTAAATCCGGAACTGACTGCCAGCTGGGAAAAGGGACTTACCTATGTGGCGGAAGGTACCATTACACCAGATGAATATATGCAGAAGCTGAGTCATTTTATTGTCAGCAGAACAGAAGGTGTAAAAGGACTTGCAAATCAGTACCAGTTGAAAAACTGTTACGATAAGGCAGCAACATTTTATAAAAAATCGTCCCGCAAACAATCAAAAAAGGAGAAATGATGATGAAAGGTTTGACAGTAAAAGATTTGTACACATTGGAGGAGACAATCGCAAAGGATATTTTTGAAGGGGTGACGTATCCGTGGGAGGTACTTCCTAAAATCAGTTCCTTCATTGTAGAACTTGGGGAGACTCTTCCAGAGGATGAATATGACAAAATTGGGGAAAATGTATGGATTGCGAAATCCGCTAAGGTATTTGAATCCGCTTATATTAACGGTCCAGCAATTATCGGAAAAAATGCGGAGGTCAGACAGTGTGCATTTATCCGTGGAAATGCGATTGTAGGGGAAGGAGCAGTTGTCGGAAATTCCACAGAGCTTAAGAACGTAATTTTGTTTAATAAAGTACAGGTTCCGCACTATAATTATGTGGGAGATTCGATTTTGGGATACAAAGCTCATATGGGAGCTGGTTCTATTACTTCAAATGTAAAATCCGACAAGAAATTGGTTGTTGTAAAGACTCCGGAAGGAAATATAGAGACGGGAATGAAGAAATTCGGCGCAATGCTCGGAGATGAAGTGGAAGTAGGATGTGGAACAGTATTGAATCCGGGAAGCGTTGTAGGAGCGCACACAAATATTTATCCTTTGTCATCTGTAAGGGGATATGTTCCTGCAGAAAGCATTTATAAGAGACAGGGAGAAGTTGTAGAAAAAATATAACAATTTTCACAATAAAAAACATCAATAAAAATGATTAAAATTGTCACTTTCCTTTTTGGATATCGTATGTTAGTATAATGAAAGTGTTAAAATAAGACAATTTAATTGATTGATTTTAATTAGTGAGAGAGGTTGATAACATGAAAAATTACCAGAAATATGAGAGAACTTATTTTATGCCTCCGGAAGTGACTTATGATTGGGCAAAAAAGGATTATATCGAAAAGCCACCGATTTGGTGCAGCGTTGATCTGCGTGACGGTAACCAGGCGCTGATTGAGCCTATGAGTCTGGAAGAAAAGCTGGAGTTCTTCAAGCTTCTTGTAAAAATCGGCTTTAAAGAGATTGAAGTAGGATTTCCGGCAGCATCTGAGACAGAATACCAGTTCATGAGAACATTGATTGAAAAAGATATGATTCCGGATGACGTAACAGTACAGGTTCTGACACAGGCAAGGGAACATATTATTAAAAAGACATTTGAGGCTGTAAAAGGCGCTCCTCATGCAGTGATTCATCTGTATAATTCGACATCTGTAGCACAAAGAGAGCAGGTGTTCAGGAGGAGTAAAGAGGAGATTAAGAAAATTGCTGTTGATGGCGCAGAACTTCTTTTGAAGCTTGCTTCTGAAACAGATGGAAACTTTACCTTCCAGTACAGCCCGGAAAGTTTTCCGGGAACGGAGGTTGATTATGCAGTAGAAGTATGTAATGCGGTTCTTGATGTGTGGAAACCGACGGCTGATAAGAAGGCAATTATTAATATTCCGACGACTGTGGAAAATGCGATGCCGCATGTGTTTGCCAGCCAGCTTGAGTATGTGCACAAGCATTTGAATTACAGGGAAAATGTGATTCTCTGTCTGCATCCGCATAACGACAGAGGATGCGGTGTTGCAACAGCAGAGCTTGGAGTTCTCGCGGGCGCAGACCGTATTGAAGGAACCCTTTTTGGTAACGGAGAGCGTACAGGTAATGTGGATATTATTACAATGGCAATGAATATGTATTCCCATGGTGTGGATCCAAAGCTTGACTTTTCCAATATGTCTGAGATTCGTGAGACTTATGAACGGCTTACGAGAATGCATGTATACGAACGTCAGCCATATGCCGGCGATTTGGTATTTACAGCATTTTCCGGTTCCCATCAGGATGCGATTGCCAAAGGTATGAACTGGCGGGAAGAAAAGAACTGTGAAAAGTGGACGGTTCCATATCTTCCGATTGACCCGAAGGATGTTGGGCGGAGATATGATTCAGATGTCATCCGTATTAACAGTCAGTCCGGTAAGGGCGGTGTGAATTACATTCTCAAACAGAGTCACGGAATTAATCTTCCGAAGGAAATGAGAGAAGAAGTCGGATATCTGGTAAAGGATGTGTCAGATAAGGCACATAAAGAATTGAATCCGGAATGGGTATATCAGATATTCTCCGATAACTATATTAATACCAAACCGGTCTTTCATATTGATGAATGTCATTTTAAACAGATTGATGGTATTACGGCAGAAGCAACGATCAATCATGGCGGCGAGAGCAGAGTGATTACAGCAATCGGAAATGGACGACTGGATGCAGTAAGCAATGCAATCAAACAGTATTTTAATATCAGCTATGAATTAAGATATTATGAGGAGCATACGCTTTCCAAGGGTTCCTCTTCAAAAGCGGCGGCCTATGTGGGAATTGTATGTAAAGGCAGAACCTTCTGGGGAGTAGGTATTGACGCGGATATTATCAAAGCGTCCATCGAAGCTTTAATCGTGGCAGTCAATAAGATTGAAGAGATTGGAAGTGCAGACGGCTGTAAAGATGCAAGAATGATTGAGATCATGAATTACATTCAGGCAAATTATATTGATATTACACTGGAAGATTTGGCGAAGCATTTCTTCTTGTCAAAGCCATATATATCCAAATATATTAAAGAAAAATCCGGTATGACTTTTGGGGATCTTGTGAAAAAGATACGGATGAAAAAGGCAAGAGCGCTTCTGAAAGGAAGCAGTATGACGGTGGAGAACATAGCGCTTACCGTAGGATATCAGAATGTGGAGCATTTCAACAGATTATTCAAAAAAACATATAATATGACTCCGGTACAGTTCCGGAATCAGAAATAAAAACGATTCCATACGTAACAGTTCAGGCACGCCCATAGCTCCATTTGTGTGTACATTCATGCAAGCGTGATTCACACACAAATGGGCTATGGCTGAACTGTTCTACTATATTGTCAAAATATTGTCAAAAACCGTCAGAAATCATGAAAAGGTATTGCAGTATGGAAAAAAAAAGAATATAATATAATAGGCAAAAATTTGAGTTTACTTTAAAATAATGTAAGAAAATGGAGGGCTAGACTATGGGCAGCATAGCAAAAGGAAATGCAGCAGGCAATAGAATTTCAGGATTGCTTGATGCAGGCAGCTTTGTTGAAATCGGTGGAGCAGTCACGGCCAGAGCTACTGATTTTAACATGCAGGAAAAAGATACTCCGGCAGACGGTGTCATTACCGGTTACGGTGTTATCGATGGAAATTTGGTGTATGTATATAGCCAAGATGCTTCTGTACTAAATGGAGCAATCGGTGAAATGCATGCAAAGAAAATTGCGAATATCTATGATATGGCAATGAAAATGGGAGCGCCGGTAATTGGTCTTGTAGATTGTGCAGGTCTTAGACTTCAGGAAGCAACAGATGCGCTGGAAGCATTTGGAAGCCTCTATATGAAGCAGACACTTGCATCAGGAGTAATTCCACAGATCACAGCAATCTTCGGGACGTGCGGAGGCGGATTATCCGTAGTTCCGGCTCTTACGGACTTTACATTTATGGAGGCAGAAAAGGCAAAATTATTTGTAAATTCTCCGAATGCAATTCCGGGAAATGAAATTTCCAGATGTGATACATCTTCTGCAAGCTTCCAGAGTGAAAAAGCAGGACTTGTAGATGATATAGGAAGCGAAGAAGAGATTCTTGGCAATATTCGTGCGCTTGTAAGCATGCTTCCGTGTAATAACGAAGAAAATGCGGCATATGAGGAATGTACAGATGACCTGAACCGTGTCTGTGCAGGAATCGAAAACGCAGCAGAAGATACTGCAATCGCACTTTCCCAGATTTCAGATAATGGTGTGTTCTTTGAGACAAAGAAGCATTATGCAAAAGATATGGTAACAGGTTTTATCCGGCTGAATGGCATGACAGTGGGAGCAGTTGCCAACCGCTCTAAAGTTTATGATGAAAATGCAGAAGTTATTGCAGAATTTGATGGTTCTTTATCTGTAGGAGGAGCAAGAAAAGCAGCAGAATTTGTTGAATTCTGTGATGCATTTAATATTCCTGTCCTTACACTTACAAATGTAGCAGGATTTACAGCATCCAAATGTTCAGAAAAAGGTCTGGCAAAAGCAGCAGCAAAACTTACTTATGCTTTTGCAAATGCAACTGTACCGAAAGTAAATGTAATTGTTGGAAAAGCATTTGGAAGCGCTTATATTACAATGAACAGCAAATCCATCGGAGCAGATATGGTATATGCATGGCCGACTGCTGAGATTGGAATGATGGACGCGGCACTTGCAGCAAAGATTATGTATGCGGACAAGGATGCAGATACGATTAAAGAGAAAGCGGCAGAATATAAAGAATTACAGTCAAGCCCGCTTTCAGCAGCAAGAAGAGGATATGTAGATACAATCATTGAACCTGCCGATACAAGAAAATATGTAATCGGAGCATTTGAGATGTTATTTACAAAAAGAGAAGATCGTCCGATGAAAAAACATGGAACAGTTTAGAGAGGTGAGGCAAGTGAAGAAAAAAATTAGCTTACTGTTCTGCCTGCTTACGATGATTCTTGTGTTTACCGGATGTGCGAAGAAGGAAGAAGCCGTTGAATATGACAAAGCAAGTATCGAACAGATGATAGAATTTCTGATAGAAAGCTGCCAGAATATGGATGATGAGTCATTCGAAAACTGGAACAAGGGTTCTGAACTGCAGCAGGAATTCACATTACTGCAGATGGGCGTGCTTTTTACCCCGGAGAGCTTCAATAGCTCTGTTGAAAGCTGGAAAGCCGGTGTGGAAGAGTGCGGTGAGTATATGGGACACGGCGATTTTTCATACGAGGCAGATGCAGATGGTATTACAGTATCAACGTTGGCAAATTTTGCTGAGAGAGACGCTGAAATTGTATTTACCTTTGATGAGAAATCATATCTGGAGACGACAACAATAAACGCAAAATTTACGCTTCCAGAGATATTGAAAAAGGCAGGGCTGAATACGCTTCTTGGAATGGGAACAGTATTTGCGGTTCTGATTCTGATTTCATTCATTATTTCTCTGTTTAAGTATATTTCAAAATTCGAGAAAGGCTCGAAGAAAGCGGCAGAGGGAACAAAAACAGCAGCGCCGGCAGCACCGGTTGCAGCAGCAAAAGCAAAAGAGACAGATAATCTTGAGCTGATAGCAGTTATTTCTGCAGCAATTGCAGCGGCAGAGGGAACAAGTACGGACGGATTTGTTGTACGCAGCATCAGACGCCGCCCGTCAAATAAATGGAAAGCATAATTACATTCAAGGAGGATATTAAAAATGAAAAATTATACCATTACAGTAAATGGAAATGTATATGATGTAACTGTAGAAGAAGCAGGAGCAGGGGCGGCACCGGTTGCAGCAGCACCGAGAGCAGCAGCGCCTGTAGCAGCACCAAAGGCAGCACCGGCAGCAAAAGCAGGAGCAGGTTCCATCGAAGTAAAAGCAGGAGCAGCAGGAAAAGTATTTAAGATCGAAGCAAATGTAGGTGCAAGTGTTAAGAAGGGTGATGCTGTAGTTATTATTGAGGCGATGAAGATGGAGATTCCAGTTGTAGCACCGGAAGACGGAACAGTTGCAAGTATTGATGTAGCTGTCGGCGATGCAATCGAATCCGGAGCAGTATTAGCGACATTGAACTAATACAGTTCTGATATGAACACGACTGGAGGTTAAGAAATGGAATATATTACAACAACATTGGGAAACCTCGTGCATCAGACAGCGTTTTTCAGTCTTACATGGGGTAATCTGGCTATGATTGCCGTAGCATGTTTTTTCCTATATCTGGCAATCAGGCATGAGTTCGAGCCTCTGCTTTTAGTACCGATCGCATTCGGTATGCTGCTTGTTAATATCTATCCTGATATTATGCTTCATGCAGAAGAATCAGCAAATGGCGCAGGCGGACTTCTTTATTACTTTTATAAATTAGATGAATGGGCAATTCTGCCGTCTCTTATCTTCCTCGGTGTAGGTGCGATGACAGACTTTGGACCGTTGATTGCAAACCCGAAGAGCTTCCTGTTAGGAGCTGCAGCACAGTTTGGTATTTTTGCAGCATATCTGGGAGCTATGGCGATGGGATTCTCTGACAAGGCAGCAGCAGCAATCTCAATCATTGGTGGTGCAGATGGCCCGACTTCCATCTTCCTTGCAGGTAAACTGCAACAGACAGATATTATGGGACCGATTGCGGTGGCGGCATATTCTTATATGTCACTGGTACCAATTATCCAGCCACCAATCATGAAGCTTCTTACGACAGAAAAAGAACGTAAGATTAAAATGGAACAGTTAAGACCAGTATCCAAGCTGGAAAGAATTCTTTTCCCGATTATTGTTACCATTGTAGTATGTGTGATTCTTCCTACAACAGCTCCACTGGTAGGTATGCTGATGCTTGGTAACCTGTTCCGTGAGTCAGGTGTAGTAAGACAGCTGACAGAGACAGCATCCAACGCGCTGATGTACATCGTAGTTATCCTGCTTGGTACATCCGTAGGTGCAACAACAAGTGCGGAGGCGTTCCTGAACTGGGATACGATTAAAATCGTAATTCTTGGTCTGGTAGCATTCGCATTCGGTACAGCAGCCGGAGTATTGTTCGGTAAATTGATGTGCATTGTTACGGGTGGAAAAGTTAATCCGCTGATTGGTTCAGCCGGAGTATCTGCGGTTCCTATGGCAGCCCGTGTATCACAGAAGGTCGGCGCTGAGGCAGATCCGACAAACTTCCTTCTGATGCATGCAATGGG
>CALFCS010000092.1 GCA_937950565.1 uncultured Lachnospiraceae bacterium | reverse complement strand
TTACAAGACATACCCCAACCTTGCCTGTGGAACGTGCATAAGCATCTGCTTCATGTACAAGCGCCACTTCCTGTCTCGGCAGGATGACTTTCGTGTAATCCTGCTTATAAAGCTCATCACTGATGTCAATTGTACAGGCGCCCGGATAGCCGAAAATCGTATCTACCCCTTCTTCCCGCAGCGCTTTTACCAGTAATTTGTTACCACTGATTTTCCTCATACCAAAACCTCCTCAATAGAAATGCCCTAAGCTGTAAAGCTTAGGGCGAATATACAATCCGTGTTACCACCTAATTTCATAGAATCTCATCTATGCACTCTGCCGGTACGGGAATTCTCTTCTATTACTTATTCCTTCCGATACCGCTTCCCTGTAACGTGGGAATGACGTTGAAGACTACTTGCAGCTCTGAAATATAACAGATTCCTTTCCGGCTGCGTTCGATTCACTGCTCGAGGGCTACTTCCACAAGTCCGTCACGAAGATTCACACCTTCCATCTTCTCTCTTGGCTTCAGGTACTTGTATACTCCTCCCTGTCATAGCATTTCTCTGATAATTAAGACTATTATAGCGGATGGAAAAAGAAGTTGTCAACCGCTTTTGAATAAATACGCATATTTTCGTATCTGATACCGCAAAACTTTTTCCACCTCATATTTTTTAGGCTTACTATCTTACTTTCTCTCATAAACCGTAAAATAATATTCCAGATTAAAGCAGGTCTGCTCTTCGCTGATTTTTGTCATCTGCCATTCTTCATCTGCGTCAAGATTCGGGAAATACGTATCTGCATCAAAAGCATGGTCTATCTTTGTAACTAGCGCCGTATCGCAGTAAGGAAGCATAGCGCGGTAAATGCTTTCCCCGCCAATGACATAGATTTCTCCCTTATATTTCTTTGCTTCTTCCATAGCTTCTTCTATACTATGGACAATCACCGCATCCTTCACCTTATAATTCGGATTCTTCGTAATTACGATATTGACCCTGTTCTTTAACGGCTGTCCCTGGGGGAAGCTTTCCAGCGTCTTTCTTCCCATAATCACAATATTGCCTCTTGTTGTCTCCCGAAAAAACTTCATATCTCCCGGAATACTCCACATCATCTTATTATCTTTTCCAATTGCCCAGTTCTTATCTACTGCCACGATTAAGTTCATCTCTGTATCCTCCCATTTTCTTCCGGCTAGACGGCTACCGGAATATTCCGAATCTGCTCATGCGTCTCATAATTTATCAATTTCACATCATCCATTGTAAATTCATAAAAATCCTTAATCTCCGGATTCAGCCAGAATGTCGGCGCCGGAAGCGGCTCCCTGCTTATCAGCTCCTCGATAAGCGGAATATGTCTGTCATAAATATGCGCGTCTGCGATCACATGGACAAATTCTCCCACTTCCATATCGCATACCTGCGCCAGCATATGCAGAAGCACCGCATACTGGCATACGTTCCAGTTATTCGCAGCCAGCACGTCATTTGAGCGCTGGTTTAAAATTCCGTTCAGTGTAAGCTTCTCATGCCCCGGCTTTTTCGTTACATTAAAAGTCATACTATATGCACATGGATAAAGATTCATCTCATG
>CALFCS010000091.1 GCA_937950565.1 uncultured Lachnospiraceae bacterium | reverse complement strand
AAGATAATGAGACACGGGTAGACCCGCTTGGTAATGCATCCCGTGCAGAGTGTGCAATTATTATCCAGAGATTCCTTGAGAAATATGAAATTTAAAAATTGAGAGAAAGGGGCTGTCGCATTGTGAACAAAAACTAATATTGGAATAGCCCCTAATATTCCATAATAAAATAGAAGAAAGAATCCCTCTTTTTTGTGTTGAAGTATATAAATGGAAGGATTATAATAAAAAACAACGCATTTTTTCAAAAAGACAATAAATACAGGCTTTAACAGGAAGCGGACCGGGAAGGGGATGAAAACGGTGAATATGAGGGTCTTTAAATATTTTATTGTAACAGCTCAGGAAGGAAATATTACAAAGGCTGCCAAAATACTGCATCTGACACAGCCGACACTTTCCAGGCAGCTGAAGCAGCTAGAAGAAGAGATGAATGTGGAACTTTTTAATCGGGGACGTTACAGTGTCACCTTGACAGAAAAGGGTAAAATTTTTCTGGAGAGTGTGAAAAAAATGGTTGCCGTTTATGAGACAGCACAGGAGGCATTGTTACAGCCGGACGAAGGATTAAAAGGTGAAATCGTGATCGGATGCGGGGAAACCAGGGGAATGGACTATCTGGCGTCAGAGATTGCTTTGTTCCGGAAAAAGTATCCGCGGGTGACGTTTCAGATTTATAGTTCTACTGCTGATGATATAAAAGTACGTCTGGAGAATGGAACGATAGATATGGGGCTTTTGACAGAACCTGTGGAGGTTGAAAAATACGAATATATACGCATCAAGGAAAAGGATTTCTGGGGAGCTTACGTGCGAAAGGATTCGCCGCTGGCAGAAAAACAATTTGTCTCCAAAGAAGATTTGAAGGATGAAATGCTGATTCTTCCCACCAGGGGTAAAGTTCAGAAAGAACTGGGAAGTTGGTTTGGGGAATATGCAGAACAGTTAAAGGTAGCGGCCACTGGTAATTTGGTCTTGAATGCCGGAACGATGGTGAAAAATGATGTCGGCGTAATGATTGCGCTGGAGCTTCCGGTTTTTGACAGGGAATTGTGTTTTGTACCTCTTTTTCCCGAGCTTCGGACAGGCTCTGTATTAGTCTGGAAACATAATAAAGAAAGCAGTCAGGTCACAAAGAAGTTTATACGGCAGTTAAGAAATACAAAATAAGTATTTTTGATTATACAAATTAAGCTTTGGACAGTATAAAGAAGATTTAGTAAAATGTGAGTAGTGTAAAATGCTCACATTTTTTTTGTGTTGCCATGCATCCTGAGGGGATTTGCCAGTGGCAGGTCCTGTAGGAGAAAAGATAAGGAGGGAGAAGAAAAACATGAAGAAAATAGTTTCATGGCTGCTTGCCGCTGCGCTTGTAGTTTCCGGAGTGTCAATACCGGCAAAGGCAGCGGAAAATGATGTACCAGGCGACTTAGCTGTGCATTATGACATGACACATGAGGGAGGTTATCTGAAAGATATCTCCGGAAATGGAAACGATGCGAAGTTGTATAACATTAGTGATTCCGATTTCCATGAGGAATATGGGGACGCAAGTTTAAAGTTCCCGGGAACGGATCAGTCTTATGCGGAGCTTCCGGTTTCCATTAAGGACAAGTTAAATTACAAAGATGCATTTACAATTGAGATGATGCTGAAACCGGATTCTGTTCAGTTCCAGTTCTTATGGACAATTGGAACAGGCTATCAGACAGATTATCTGTTCTTTAATCCGCGTCTGGGCGGAGGAAGCATCAATGTAGCAATTAAAACAACTGCCGCGGGAAGGGAAGATGCAATTCCAGGCGTGGGAAATGTGCAGTTAAGTCTGGAAGAGTATAGTCTGGTAACAGTGACTTCTGAAGGGAATACTCTCAAGCTTTATGTGAATGGAGAATTCATTGGGGAACTGGCTCATTCACACAATCTGGATACGATTTTTGCAGGAAATGATAAGGGAGTATTAGGATATCTTGCAAAATCAAACTGGAATGACCCATATTGTGATGCAGAGGTGACAGATTTTAAGATTTATAACAAAACGTTAAGTGAAGATGATGTGAAACAGAATTATGCAGAGATGGAGGCAGTAAAAGTTCTTCAGGCAGATGCAGACAAGGTGATTCTTCCAGAATATACGGTGAGCAATCTGACGCTTCCGGTAAAAGGGGAAAGTGGTTCTTCTATTACATGGACATCTTCAGATGAGAAGGTTCTTTCTTCAAAGGGAGAGATTGTATCACAGACAGCAGGAACAAATCCGGTGACACTTACAGCAACTTTTACGGATGCAGATTCTAAGACGTCTGTTACAAAGAGCTTTAAGATTCAGGTAGTTACAGGTGGTACAGAGGAAAAATTAAATTATATCGCAGATCAGTTCAGCCCGGGTATTCAATATATCACAGAAGATATCACATTGGTGACAGAGTTCGAGGGAGCTTCTGTCGAATGGACGGGAAATGACCTGATTGCAAAAGACGGAACAGTAACCCGTCCGGATAAAGATACGGAAGTTGTATTAAAAGCAAAATTTACAATGCAGGGTAAAACTGTAGAAAGGGAATATAAAGTTACAGTTGCTGCAAAGGCTGCCGGGTATCTGGCTTCTTATGTGGCAAAGTATGAGCATAATGTAGGACCTGAGTTTGCAGAGTTCCCGGCACATATTTATGAGGATATATGGAAACCGCTTCCTTCTCAGGATTATGGACGCTATAGTGATAATGTCCGCACGGATGTTATGTTTTACGCAATTTCTGATGATGGAAAAGAATACGAAGCGTTGAATAGTGATAAAGCAGTGTTATATCCGAAGGGAAAAATCCAGATGGGCTCCCCTTCGCTGTTCCGGAAAGCAGACGGCACTTACGGAGCAATTGCTTCTGTTAATAATACGCAGCCACAGATTATGATCTGGGATTCTGAAGACTTGATATTCTTTGAAAATCAGCGGACAATCTCATTGAACAGTCAGGGAATCGCGGTGAAGAATCCTACAGTGAAATATAATAATGCAATCGGCAAATATGAGGTGTACTGGGAAGGCGGAAACGGCAAATCTTATGTGAGCCGTACAGCAGATTTGACAGCGTTTGAAGCAGCCGAAGAAGTACAGTATCAGAAAGAAGCTGTAAAAGGTAAATTCCCAATCTATGCGGAAGTAGAGGAAGCTTCGGTATTTGAACTGACAGCGGCAGAGAAAGACCGTATTATCAAAAAATATGGCGAGATCTACAGTGTAGATGTGGAAACTGAAGATGTAAAAGTGAAACCAGGAGAAAAGGTTACACTCAAGGATACCGTAGATGTTGTATATAATGATGGTTCTAAAAAAACAATGGGTGTGGACTGGAATGTGGAAGAATCAGGACTGGATCTTGAGAATCCGAAGGAAGGCACTTATACAATTAGCGGTACAGTAAAGCAGGAGATTTATAACAGTCCGCTTGCGGAGTGCCGTGCAGACCCGTATGTAATCTATAATGAACAGGATGGAATGTATTATTTCACATCATCCTATATGCAGGCAGACCTTCAGAATCCATATGCGAAACTGATTATCCGCAGGGCAGAGACCATTAATGGCCTGACAGATGCGGAGGAAGTGACGATATGGGAGCCTTCAAGAGGAGCGGCAAAGCCAAATTACTGGGCGCCGGAATTGCATTATATTGGAGGATACTGGAGAATCATTGCACTTGCTGAATTTGAAGTTGGAACGGGCAAAGTAGGGAGAATGACAATCTTCACCTGTAAAGGCGGAGATCTGATGGATCCGGACGACTGGGAGTATACCGGAGTAGTGGAGAATGCAACAAATGGTATGGCGCTTGGAGCATGGGATACGACATTCTTTGAGTATAACGGAGTATGCTATTACATTTCACCGGCGGGCGGAAATATTAACATTACAACCTTTGACCCGTCAGACCTGCTTACACCGACCGGACCGCTGGTAGCGATCAGTAAACCGATGTATTCATGGGAATATAATATTGCAACGCATCAGGATATTGAAGAAGGCTCTGCCGTTATGGTACATGACGGAAAAGTATATATTACATATGCTGCTTCTACCGTAGATATGAATTATGCAGTAGGTCTTCTGTACGCAGATCTGGATGATGATATTACGAATCCGGAGAGCTGGAAGAAATATCCATATCCGGTACTTGCTACACCGGATTTGACAACAACGGAGAAAGATCCGGATTTTGAAAATGCAAAAAATGGTTCTTATAGCGGAACCTTTGGCCCGGGACATAATTCTCTTACCGTAGATCAGAATGGCAACCCGGTTATTGTCTATCATGCACGTGACTGGGATGATGATTATACAAACGGAAATGGAAAATTTGGTCTGTACGACCCGGGACGTCATGCATATGCGGCAAACATCCACTTTGGGGCAGACGGATTCCCGATTTTCAATATGACGCCGGAGCAGGAATTAGCGGAAGAACTGAAAACAGTGACTATGACGGTGCATGTAACAGAAGAAACGGAGCCGGAGCTTCCATATGTAGATGTTGCAAAAGACGATTGGTACTATGATGGTGTATATTATAACTATTTTGCAAAGACCATGACAGGTAAAGATAAGACACATTTTGCACCGCTTGAGAACCTGGCAAGAGCACAGTTTGCAGTGATCATCCACCGTATGCAGGATGAGCCGAAGATGGCATATACCGATAAGTTCCCGGATGTAGGAGATGGTATCTGGTATACCGATGCGATTCTATGGGCAGAAAGTACAGGAGTGGTAACCGGATATACAGAGAGTGGTTTATTCGGGCCTGCTGATAATATTACCCGTGAGCAGATGGCGGTTATGATGTATCGCTATGCAAAGTATCTGAATTATGATGTAAGTAAGACGGCAGAATTAGGTACCTTTGAGGATGCAGAGGCGATACAGGAATTTGCAGTGGAAGCAATGAAATGGGCAGTCGGAAATGGAATTATTAATGGTAAGTATGAAGGAACAAAGATTGACCCGCAGGGAAATGCACTTCGTGGAGAGTGTGCATTGATTATTCAGAGATTTGCGGAAACATACGAAGAATAAGAGCGAAAGGAATTGGCCCCGCACTCTCAGAGTGTGGGGCTAAAGTACAGGTGGAAAGTTGAAAAGACAAACTATAATAGCCGGGATTGTAACCGTACTGAGCATAATGCTGGTGCCGGTACAGAAGGCAGATGCCTTGGAGCCAGTGCAAAAGGAGAATGATATACAGGAGATAAAAAGTTCTGTTACAGATGTTTTTACAGATGTAAATGTAAACGACTGGTATGAAGGAGCCGTACAATTTGTATACGATGAAGGCATCATGACCGGTATGGATGTTACGCTTTTTGAACCGGCAGTTATTTTGCCGCGTGCACAGTTTGCGACTATTTTGTACCGTATGGAAGGTACGCCGGAAGTAGAGTATACGAAACGATTTGGGGATATAGAGGATGGACAGTTTTATACGGATGCAGTCATCTGGGCAAGTCAGGAGAACGTAGGGATTGTAACGGGGTATACAGATACCGGAATGTTTGGACCGGCTGACAGTATTAACCGTGAGCAGCTGGCAGTTATGATGTATCGGTATGCACGATATAAAGGTTATGACATCAGTGCATCCGCAGACCTCGGACAGTTTCCGGATGCAGACCAGGTTCATGCATTTGCCAAAGATGCAATAAAATGGGCAGTTGCAGAAGGCTTGATAAAGGGTGATCATGGAAAAATTAATCCGCAGGGCAATGCAAACCGTGCAGAGTGTGCAACGATTATCCAAAGGCTGTTAAGTCCGATGTCAGAGCCGGAGGATGTAGCTGTAGATTTTTCAAAACCGTCCGGCACACCGCTTGTGAAAAAAATTGGAATGTTCCAGTCAGGACTTGTTCCTATGGAGCGTACCAGTCGGGATTTTTCTCTGCTTGAGGCGTTAGAACCGGAGTCTTATCGATTGGAACTGGGCTTTGGCGCACCGGGATGGATTATGAGTGATATGATTACCGGTACGGCAGAAGAACCAGAGTTTTCTTTTGAATTGTCGGATGAGTATGCAAAGATGATTCTTGCATCCGGCAGCCTTCCATATTGGGCATACGGATATAATCCTTATCCGCTGCAGGAAAATGATGATTACAGAAGCCAGCCTTCCGATCTGGTTAAATGGCAGGAGTATCTGAAAATACTGGCAGCGCATTTTAAAGAAGAGAAGATACGGATTGGATATCACGAAATATGGAATGAACCGGATTGCTTTGACCTTTTTTATAAAGGAACGTGGGAAGATTACTGCGAATTGTATAAATATGGAGCCACTGGAATTCGGGAAGGAAACCCGGATGCGGTTGTTGGAGGTCCGTCCACTGCATGGGTCATGGATCCGGGAACGAGATATACAGATTTTTTGAATTATGTAAAAGCGAATGAGCTGCCGCTTGATTTCTTTTCTATGCACAGATATGGAAAGGATTATATGAATCAGATCAATTTTGTGCGTCAGACACTTGAGAATGCCGGAGCGGAGTTTTCTACAACATCGATTCATGTGAATGAAATCAATGCGGCTCTTCACCCCTGGCCATATGGAGGAGACTGTGACCATTATGCTCTTGCAGCAGATATTTTAACGATTTTGGATGATTTGTCTGCGCAGAATGATGTGGAAACTGTTTCGTGGGCGCAGTTTTTAGAGTCAGGTGTGGATGCGCTTGGAGTTGTGGACAAGGATGGACATAAAAAAGCGTCCTACAATGCATTTGAAATCTGGGCGCGGATGCCGGTAGACCGTTGTTCGCTGGACAAAGAGACAGACACCGTAAGAGGCATGGCTTCTGCAGATACAGGACGCGCCGGTGTAGTACTGTGGAATGAATCGGACGAAGCGGCGGAGCTGACGGCTGTTTTAGAAAATCTTCCTTTTGACAGAGGAAGTGTAGAGGTCTATCGTATCGACGAAGCTCATTGCAGCTATGGGGATGGAGCAGGAGAAGCCCTGGCGCCGACAGAGAGTCAGAAAGAGAGAGATACCAGAGAGCTTGTCTGGTCAGGCGTTATTCCGGCGAAGGGCGTGGTTTATATTGAGGCAAATGCCGCATCCGGCAGACAGGAGCCGAAGCCGGAGAATCTGGAAAAAGCAGAGATACTAAGACAGTATCACTATTACTATAGCCGTGGAGCTTCTAACTATGCATATTTTGATGAAGATACGTGGACTGCCCGTCTGGGTATGGGAGATGTTGAATGGACAGATTCGACAGTCGGAGTTCTCGCATCGAACCTTCCAGATGAGCTGCATGTATCATTTGAGGTCAATGGCGAATTGCAGGAAAAAGATGCGAATAGCCTTCTCGGATTAAGAATTGATTTTGAAACAGACAGTGGATATGCACATGCGGTACAATTTCATGGAGGACTTTACAATGAAGAACGTAAGTCAACACCGAAGTGGGGTACGAAACGACTTCCGGACCAGGTCGTAGAGTCAGAGCTGGAAGACTTTACAGTAAGGCTGTCTGATTATGCTCCAGAAGATTGGAACGGAAGAGTTATTTTGACCTTTGAAATGCAGAACAGCGGGGTGGATATCTCTTCAAAAGTGAGAATCAGATAGAGATAGAAAAATAATTCAAATACATTTGATGACTAGGAGGGAGAAATGAAAACAAAGAGAATATTGGCTGCAGTGCTTGCCGTATTACTTCTTCCACTGCATACCTATGCGGCAGAAGAAACTACAGAAAATGCAAAGTATCTGAATATACCAATAGAGACTACGCTTGCTAAAAGTGAACTTGGAAATCCGTTTTTAGGATTTGATGAGAATGGTGATATTCTTTATGGTGGGGATCCGTCCATTTTGGTAGATGGTGATACGGTATATGCTTATGTCGGCCATGATGCGGCTACATATGAATGGTATCAGATGCCGGATTACCGTGCATATTCTTCAAAAGATCTGATTCATTGGAAATATGAAAATAAGATATTGGATATGACGCAGGTTTCCTGGTCCCTGGATAATGTGACCGCCTGGGCTTCACAGGTGATTAAGTTTAAAGGGAAGTACTATCTGCTGTTTTGTACACCGACGAATATAGAAGGAGAAGGACAGGGACATTGTATCGGAGTAGCAGAGTGTGACACTCCGACCGGGAACTTTATCCCGATGGACAAACCGCTTATTTTGAACAGTCAGACAGGGATGGATGAAGCCTGGTATGACATCGATCCTACTGCGTGGATAGACAAGGATGAAAAAGGAAATGATGAGACATTATATATCGGATGGGGAAATACGGATGCCTATGTGTGTCAGGCAGATGTAAATGAAGAAGGACATCTATATGTAATAGACCAGAATAATAATGGTGTTGTAAGCAAAGCAGATGGAGATATCGTGCAATTTTCCTTTAAGGGAAATCCGGCTGGCGCTTCGTTCACGGAAGCTTCTTACTTTTACCGACAGCAGGATGAAAAAGGAAATTATTATGGGGATTACTATGTGTTCTATGCTGCGGGATGGAGAGAACAGATGGCATATAGCACAACAAAAGACCTGATGTCCGGGGAGCTTGAGTTCGGCGGGATTGTAATGCCGCCATCTCCGACCTGTGGAACAAATCATCCTGCAGTGTTTGATTATAAGGGGCAGTCCTATTTTGTTTATCATACGGGCGCGCTTCCCTGGGGCAGCGGAGTAAGACGTTGTGTGTGTATGGATGAGTTTTCAGTTAATGGGGATGGAACAATTGACCCGATTATGATGACGTCGACTGGAATTTCGGGGGATATGACGCAGATTTTTGACCATGAGGGAGTACCGATTGCCCATGAGCCGTATGTGAATCCGTTGTCTGATGCGCAGTATCCGATGAGAAAAGATATTCTGGCAGACGAAAATGCGAAAACAGAAGATGCAGCATGGGAATTAGAAAAGGGGAAAGCTGACCCGGACAAGGATGCTTATGTATCGATTCAGTCTTATAATAAGCCGGGACTGTATCTGTGTGCAGAGGATAACAAGATTGTTTTGACCCAGGACGATAAAAAGGACGATAAAGAAACAGCGGCAAAGATGACCTTCCGCACATTGGAAGGGTTTGCAGGCTATGGTGTTTCATTTGAAAGTGTTGCAAAACCAGGTTATTATCTGGCGAGCGTGGAAGGTGATTTGATTCTTTCGGATCAGATTTTACCGGAAGCATGTACATTTCAAATACAGACAGATACGAAAGCAGTGTCACTGGAGATTCTGAAGACAAAGCGTCTTTATACTGTAGGAAGTAAACTGCAGACAGATGATATCCGTGTAATCGTACACTATGAAAATGGAAATGAATTACGAACGAATACATTTACTACAAATGCGGATTCTATTGATATGAATCGTGTTGGTAATAAGCAGTTAAAAATAACCTACAAAGAAGGGGATACTGTACTTGAAGAAAGTGTACCGATCCGGGTAGTGAAAGAGAGCAGGACAGCCAACGTTGTCAAAGCTTGGTCGGCATCATCAATGATATATGAAGAAGCAGATTCGCTGGTAAAAAAATATACTTTTGAAAATGATTTGAATGGTGCCGATATGCAGAAGCTGCATAATGATGGTATTTATAATGGAAGTGCAGTATACGGAGACGGAAAATATGGAAAAGGAATTCTGCTGGGTGATTATGGATTAAAGCTAAATGTGGGTGAGCTTGGTGAAGATTATACGATTTCTATGTGGGTGAATCCATCATCAGAAGTATTGAATTACAGCTCTTTGCTGTTTTTGGGAACACCCAAAGGCGCTGCTGAACAATGGGTATCGCTGACTGGCGATGGAAATGGTGGGATACGTCTCTGGTCAACGGGAGATTCTCTTGCCTGGGAGACTGCATTTTCAGGAATCTTACTTCCGGTTCATACCTGGTCACACATAACGCTGACACAGAAGGGAAATCAGGCGACTCTGTATCTGAATGGGGAAGAAAAGGGCAGCGGAAGTGCAGCCAGGCCGCTTATGAATGCTGTGAACGATATTTACATAGGTGTAAACCACTGGGATTCCTTGTATCAGGGAATGATAGATGAAGTGACAGTTTATGATGAGGCTTTAAGTGCGGCACAGGCTGCAGCATTATATGCGCCGAAATTACCGGAAACGGTTCTGGAGGAGACTGGGTTTGAAGTAGAAGAAGCCATGGATTTGTATACAGGTGTTTCTACGAGGCTGCAGGCAGGGCTTCCGAACGGTATTGCAGTTTCAGATGCAGAGATTTCATATGCATCGGATACTCCGCAGACCGTGACAGTAGATAAAACCGGGCTGTTGACAGGCGTACAGGCGGGAGATGCTGTAATTACGACAACAGTAACGGTAGGAAATGTTACGAAAACTGCCGATACAAGGGTAACTGTTGTGGATGCAAAAGAACTGAAAAATATTCCGCTTGCAGCAGGATATGATATGAATGGGGGAGAGAACGGTGTAATTACGGACATTTCCGGCAATGGAAATCATGCCACAATCGTGAATCCGGGAGCGACCTCATATGTAAAAGACGGGGAGCGGACGGTTCTTCAGATTCAGGATACAGATGGTTATATTACACTGCCATATGATATTTATACGACATTAACAGATAAAGAGGCATTTACAATAGAAACGACCTTTGCGAGAACAAAACAGGATGCCTATACGGCATGGTTGTTTTGTATGGGCTCAAAAACAGCAGGCAAAAATTATTTGTTCTTCTCTCCGTTTTTTGAAGATAAGATTCGTGCAGGTATAAAAGACAGTTCTGTAGAGAAAATTTATCAAAGCAATTATTCGCTGGAGGTCGAACAATATTATACGGTATCTATGGTATATGACCATGGAATGATTTCTCTGTATGTTGATGGCGTTCTTGCCGGGCCTCCGTTAAAAAGTGGAATGAGTATGGAGAAGATTATAAATGATGGGACGTCAGAAGGAATACTGGGATATATTGGTAAGTCCTGTTGGAGCGCAGATTCCAACCTGCTTGCAAAAATTGATTCTTTTAAAATTTATGATAAAGCGTTGTCGGCAAGTGAAATTCAGTTGTTGAACCCGGAATGCCGGGAGGTGTTAAAAAAACAATTAGATACAGCAGTTTCAGAAGAAACCATTATCGGTGATAAAAATGAGTCAATTGATAAAGTAAGCTGCGATATGAATCTGGTTAATAACACGGAAAAATGGAATATTGGCTGGATTTCTTCAAATCCTTCTGTAATTGCCGCAAACGGGACTGTTACAAATCCAAAAACAGAGACAGAAGTGACTTTAACAGCATATATCAGTTATGGCATGATGACGGTGGAAAAATCATTTACGGTAACGGTACTGCCGTTGGATTTAAGTGAAGTAGAGGCTATGCTTTCAGAGGCGAAATCATTGGATTACAGTCTGTTCAAAGAGGATTCTGCATCTGGAATGATGGAGCTTCTGACATCGCTGGAAAAAACGCCTTTGTCTGAGCTTCAATCGCAGCAGGAAGTACAAGAGATCCGGCGTGCATTTATAAAAGCAGCTTCCGGGCTGGTCTATATAGATGAATATAAAGACCCATGGAATATCATAGCGAAATCAGAACCAAAGGCTCGCGCATTTTATCATGTAGGCGAGACAGAAACGCTGTTTGAACTTCCCGAAGAGCTGGAAAATGGTGTGACAGTTACGTATACTTCTGATAATGAAGAGGTTGCAGTATATGAAGATGGAAAAGCAAGGGCAGCTGCAGAAGGTACCGCAATCCTTACAGTGACGGTAACTGCAAAAGCAGATGGATTTCCTATGGAATACAGTACCTGTGTGGAAGTCGGTGAAAATGCAGGCGGGTTACCGTATGTAGACGTGGCAGAAGGGGATTGGTTCTATGACGCTGCCGCATATACTTATTATGAAGGGCTGATGACCGGAACAGACACAACACATTTTGCACCTTATAATCAGCTGGCACGCGCACAGTTCGCATTGATTTTATATCGTATGGAAGGAGAACCTGCAGTGAATACGGATAAATCCTTTGGAGATATCCGTGGTGATGAATGGTATGGGCCTGCAGTCCTATGGGCGGCCGAGCAGGGAATCGTGACCGGGTATACAGACACAAAATTGTTTGGACCTGCGGATAACATTACACGCGAACAAATGGTTGTTATGATGCACCGCTATGCAAAATATCTGGGTAAGGATACCAATGTGTCAGCAGACTATAGCAATTTTGCAGATGCGTCAAGTGTAAGTGGTTTCGCAGAAAAGGCAATGGGATGGGCAGTCGGAAACGGCATCATTGCAGGTAAAGATAACGGAACAAAAATTGAACCCTGGGGAAATACTTCCCGTGCAGAAGCGGCAATTATTATCCAGAGGTTTATGAAAGAATAAGAAGGAGGAAAAGAATGATAATGAAAAAAAGCAAAAAATATATTGCTATGTTGTCTGTGGCTTCAATCCTTGCAGGAAGCATAGCAGGAAACGGCATGCTGTCAGTTCAGGCTGAAGAAAATGAAAAAGCGCCGGTTCTGGAATACAACTTTGATGAGGAATATGCACCCGGTGTGGTAAAGGACAGTGCAGGAAATCATGATGCAAGGATTACGAATGGGGCATCTTATGTTCAGGATAAAGAATATGGACAAGTATTATATCTTGACGGCGGGACGGAAGTTGGCGGACATAACAGCTATCTGGAATTTCCGGAAGGATATTTTGACGGAATGGACACAATGACCATTTCCATGGATGTAAATGAGGTCACAAGAAAAGGATTTTACTTTACATTCGGCATTGGTGTGAATGACACGAAATATATGTTTTTGAGAACGGACCCAACGGCAATGAAGCTGGCGATTACATCGCAGGGTGCTTTTCAGGAAAATGTTGCGGAGACTTCTTTTGTTTATCCAAATAATGTAAGAGAGTGGATTAATGTAAAGATGGTCATTACCCCGTCTTCTCTTCAGTTGTATCAGGATGGCAAACTGATTGCAGAAAAAGCGGATGTGAATTGTAGTATATCGGATTTTGGCAGTAATCTGAAAGCATATGTCGGCAAATCCTTTTTTGAAGCGGATAAGTATTTCCGTGGTTATTTTGACAATATAAAGGTCTATGATTATGCAATGACTGCATCGGAAGTAAAAGAGACAACGGAAGCAGAAGCGGCTGCCCGTGAAACCGCAATGACGGATATTCACTATGTGGCAGACCATTTCGAGATTCCGAACGCAAATGACATCAGAGGTAATATTACGCTTCCAAAAGAAGAAAAGGGTGTTTCTATTACATGGACTTCTTCTGATGAAAATGTGATCAGTACAAAAGCGGTAGAGAATAAGGATTATGATGAGACACCGGCAGGCGTTGTTACAAGACAGGAGAAGGATAGAATTGTAAAATTGACAGCAACATTTTCGAAAGGGAAGGAGTCTGTTGTAAAACATTATAATGTGACGGTAAAGGCGAAGCAGGACGCGAAGGATGAAGAATATAAAGGTTATCTGTTTGTTCATTTTACAGGGACAGAGGCAACCGCTATGCAGGAACAGACTTATTTCTCTATTAGTAAAGATGGCTTGAACTGGGAAAATCTAAATGGCGGGAATCCGGTCCTTGTCAGTACAATTGGCGAGAGCGGTCTGAGAGATCATTATATCGGAAGATCCGCGGAGGGCGATAAGTTTTATATGATCGCGACAGACTTAAGTATTTTCCATGGTGATCCGGACTGGGGACAGAATTGGGAAGATGCGCGTAGAAATGGTGGAAATGGTGTCGTTGTATGGGAGTCCGAAGACCTTGTAAACTGGAGTGAACCATGGATTACAGATTTTGCTCCGGAAAACGCAGGATGTACGTGGGCGCCGGAATTTGTATATGACCATAAAACCGGCGAGTATGTGGTATTCTGGTCCGCAACAACGCTTGAACTGGATGAGAATGAAAATATCACGAAGGAATATGGAAATTATGCAATTTATTATGCGAAAACAAGAGATTTCCGTAATTTCACCGAAACAAAGCTTTACAATCCTACCGAAGAGGAAGCAGCGATACCAAACCGTAACGTTGTAATCGATTCTACTGTAATAGAAGATGATGGTATCTATTACCGTTATACAAAGAATGAAGGAAATGGACAGATCCAGATTGATTACTCAGATTCCATGTTAGGCGAGTTTACAGATATTCCGTCCGAAACAATGTCAACGACGGTTCCTGAAAAGTTCATTGGTGTAGAAGGACCTATTATTTTTAAAATGAATGAAAAGACAGCGGATGGAAAAGACCAGTGGTGTCTGATGGTTGACCGTTTTATTCTTGCACAGGGATATTACCCGCTTATTACGACAGACCTTTCTTCCGGAGAATTTGAATTGCTTGACAGCTCAGAGTTTTCATTCCCGGAAAAATTCCGTCATGGATATGTGCTTCCGATTACAGCAGCAGAATACGACACCTTGCAGGCAAAATGGGGAAGTGAAAATTATTTTAGTACGGCAACAGCAGAACAGCTCATTGATAAAGCATATCAGTTGAATGCTGATGATTATACAGAAAAGAGCTATGATAATCTGGTAAATGTTCTTACTGATGCGGAGGATAGTCTGAAAGCATGCAAAACTATGAAAGAGGTTAATGCGATATCCGAAAAGGTGCAGAAGGCCGTAGATGAGCTTGTACCAATTATGGAATCACTTGAAGTTATTGCCCCGGACGAGACTACTTATTATATAGGAGAAACACTGGATACAACAGGCATGGTGGTCGTGGCTTCTTATGCAGACGGAACAGCGGCCGAAATCAAAGAAGGCTACAGTCTGTCCGGATATCAGCCATATGCTGCCGGAAAGCAGAGAGTAACAGTTACTTATAATGATATGAAAGCATCATTTGAAGTGAATGTTGAAGGTAAGGGTCTGCCGTATGCTGACGTGGCAGCAGGAGACTGGTTCTATGATGCTGCAGCATATACTTATTATAAAGGATTGATGACCGGGACAGATGCAACACATTTTGCACCGTATAATCAGTTGGCACGTGCGCAATTTGCATTGATTCTATACCGTATGGAAGGAGAGCCTGCAGTGAATACGGACAAATCCTTTGGGGATATCCGTGGTGATGAATGGTATGGACCGGCTGTCCTCTGGGCAGCAGAGCAGGGAATCGTGACCGGATATACAGACACAAAGCTGTTTGGACCTGCGGATAATATTACACGTGAACAAATGGTTGTTATGATGCACCGCTATGCGAAATATCTGAATAAAGATACCAGCACATCGGCAGGGCTTGATACTTTTACAGATGCGTCAAGTGTAAGTGAATTTGCAGCGAAGGCAATGGGATGGGCAGTCGGAAAGGGCATTATTACAGGTAAAGATAACGGAACGAGAATTGAACCCTGGGGAAATACTTCCCGTGCAGAAGCGGCAATTATTATCCAGAGGTTTATGGAAAAATAAGAAGGAGGAAAAGAAAGTAATGAAAATAAAACAAGTATTGGCGGCATTTCTTACTCTTGCCGTAACAATTTCTCCGCTGCAGACATTTGCGGCAGACGAAACAACTTCAGATACGAGGTATCTGAATATTCCAGTGGAAACAACACTGGCAAAAAGTGAGCTGGGAAACCCGTTTCTTGGATTTGATGGAGATGGAAATATCTTATATGGAGGAGACCCGTCTATTTTGGTAGATGGAGATACGGTATATGCTTATGTTGGACATGACACTTCAGAAGTAGAATGGTATCAGATGCCGGATTACCGTGCATATTCTTCGAAGGATTTGATTCACTGGAAATATGAAAATATGATTTTGGATATGACGCAGGTCAGCTGGGCGCTTGACCGGGTAACCGCATGGGCTTCCCAGGTTATAAAATTTAAAGGGAAATACTATCTGTTGTTCTGTACGCCAACGAATATTTCCGGTGAAAAAGAAGGGCATTGTATCGGTGTGGCGGAATGTGACACGCCGACCGGAAACTTTGTGGCGCTCGATACCCCGCTGATCTATAACAGCCAGACCGGCTTTGATGAACCGTGGTATGATATAGACCCGACAGCCTGGGTAGATAAGGATGAAAATGGAAATGATGAGACTCTGTATATTGGCTGGGGAAATACACACGCTTATGTGTGCCAGGCAGATGTAAATGAAGATGGGCATCTGTATGTCATTGACCAGAATGACAATGGTATCGTGAGCAAGGAAGATGGTGATATCGTACAGTTTACATTTAACGGAAATCCGAACGATGCCGGATTTACAGAAGCTTCTTATTTCTACCGCCAGCAGGATGAAAATGGTAATTATTATGGGGATTACTATGTGTTCTATGCGGCTGGCTGGAGAGAGCAGATGGCATATAGTACAACAGATGATCTGATGTCAGGCCAGCTTGAATTTGGAGGTATTGTAATGCCTCCGTCCACAACTGCCAACACAAATCATCCGGCAGTATTTGATTATCAGGGCAAGTCCTATTTTGTTTATCATACCGGCGCATTGCCGTGGGGAAGCGGTTTCCGCCGTTCTGCATGTATTGATGAATTTACAGTAAAGGAAGATGGAAGCATTGATCCGATTTTGATGACATCTACAGGCCTTGCAGGTGTTACTACACAGATTTTTGATTCGGAAGGCGCGGCAATTGCCCATGAAGCTTATGAAAATCCACTGACGGATTCGGATTATCCAATGACGAAAAAGGTTATGGTTGATGCTTCTGCAAAGGTGGATGACGCAAAGTGGGAACTGGAAAAGGGAAAAGTAAATCCGGAAAATGAAGCGTATGTTTCTATTCAGTCTTATAATAAACCGGGATTATATCTTTGTGCAGACGGGACAGACATCGTTCTGACGCAGGATTATAAACGAAATGATGAAGAAACCAGAAAAAATATGACGTTCCGGACTCTGGAAGGCTTTGCCGGAAGCGGCGTGACTTTTGAGAGTGCTGCGATGCCGGGATATTATCTTGTAAGTCAGGATGGGGATTTGAAGCTTTCTAAAACGCCATCAAAAGAAGAATGCAGCTTCCAGGTAAAGACGGATGCGGCGGCAGTTTCTCTTGATGTTATGAAGACAAAACGTCTCTATACAGTTGGAAGTGAATTGAAGACCGATGATATCCGGGCAACGGTTTCTTATGAAAATGGGGATACCGCCCGGGTGACAGATTTTACCACCAATGCAGATTCGATCGACATGAATAAGGTTGGGAAAAAGGAGCTGAAGGTTACATACAAGGATGGTGAGAACAAGATTGAAACGGTTGTTCCAATCCGTGTAGTTGAAAAAAGCAAAACAGCTTCTTCGGAGAAACAAAATCAGCAGTCTGTTCAGTTAAGTGCGTATGAGCAGAAGGCGTCTGCAGATAATGGGCCGGTCAAAGAGTATTCCTTTGAAAATGACCTGAATGGAGCTGACCTTCGGACGCTTCATAATGATGGTTCTTACAATGGAGCGGCAGTATATGAGGAAGGAAAATATGGAAAAGCACTCCGTTTAGGAGATTATGGAATTAAGTTGAATACAGGCATTATCGGACAAGAGTATACGGTATCCATGTGGGTGAAGCCTTCGCAGCCGGTTCCGAATAATGGATCCTTGATATATCTCGGCGCCCCCAAAGGTGCAAATGAGCTTTGGACCTCTCTTGCAGGAGACGGAACAGGTGGACTTAAGCTGTGGGCCACAGGAGACGGGCATGCGTGGACAACCGCATTTTCAGGTATTTCTCTTCCGACAGATGAGTGGTCTTTTGTGACACTGAAGCAGGTAGGCAATCTGGTTGTCTTATATGTCAATGGGGAAGAAAAAGCCAGCGGAAGTGCGGCACGTCCGTTAATGGAATCTGCAAATGATATTTATATCGGTGTGAATCACTGGGATCCGCTTTACCAGGGACTCGTTGATGAAGTGGCTGTTTACGACGAGGCTCTGAGTGAAGAAGAAATAGCTGCATTGTATGGTACAAGAGATCCTGAAGCGGTATTTGACAAACTTGGATTTGCAATAGACGAGGATGTGGTTACCTATACCGGCGTCTCTTCCAGGCTGCAGGTAAAGCTGCCCGCGGGAGTTTCCTCTAAAGCTGCCGGCATTACCTATACTTCGGATACGGCTGAAGTGGCAGAAGTAAGTGAAAATGGAATCATTACTGCTAAGAAAAAGGGCACTGCAATTATTACAACAAAAGTAACTGTAGGTTCTGTAACAAAAACAGCAGAGACAAAAATAACGGTACAGGATAAAGAAGAGCTTGAAAAACTTCCGGTTGCCGCGCAGTATGATATGGACGCGGCAGAGGGAGCTGTGATTCCAGATGTATCCGGCAAGGGGAACAATGCTGCAATTGTAAATCCGGATGGAATATCCTGTGTAAACGACGGTGGACGTACGGTTTTAAATATTACCGGAACGGACAGTTACCTTACATTGCCGTCTGATATTTATTCTTCACTAACAGATAAAGAAGCATTTACAATTGAAGCAACATATGCAAGAACACAGCAGAATGCAAATACGGCATGGTTATTCTGTTTTGGTTCAAAGGCAGAAAGTGTTGGGAAAAATTATTTGTTCTATGCGCCGTTTTTTGGAAATGGAATTCGTGCCGGTATTAAAGATGACAGGACAGAACATATTTATAACAGTAATTCTTCACTGGAAGCAGAACGCTATTATACCGTGGATATGGTCTTTGATCATGGAACCGTTTCTTTATATATTGACGGCGTCCTCGCAGGTCCGGCGCTTTTAAGCGGCATGGATATGGAAACGATTGTAAAGAATGGAACTGCGGACGGCATTTTGGGATATATCGGTAAGTCCTGCTGGAGCAGCGATCCTAATTTCCAGGGAAAAATTGATTCTTTTAAAGTATATGATAAAGCGCTGACAGCAGGCGAGGTACAGATTTCCAATCCGGAAAATCAGAAGAAGCTGGAAGAACGCTTAAATGAGGCGCTGAATGAAAATGTAATCATAGGAGAGAATAATACATCTGTAGATGCAATTTCCTGTGACATGAATCTGGTTCCCGCTTTGGATGGTATGGATATCGGCTGGGTTTCTTCTGATCCGGAAGTGATCGCGGCAGACGGTTCTGTTACAAATCCGGAAAAAGATGCGAAAGTAACACTGACTGCGTATTTAAGTCATGGGCTTATGACTGCTGAAAAAACATTTGAGGTAACTGTAAAGCCTATGAATTTGGACGAGCTGGAAGCAATGCTGAAAGAAGCGAAAGAGTTAGATGATACGGTGTTTGAGAAGGACTCCACAGCAGCTTTGACAGAGCTTATGGAATCTCTTGGCGAGAATCCGCTGGAAGGTATTACTTCCCAGCAAAATGCTGAAGATGTGAAGGATGCGCTGCAGCTTGCCGTATCCCGTCTGGTTTATTTAAACATTTACAAGGAACCATGGGATATGATTGACGAGATAAAACCAAAAGAAGATGCTGCATATCAGGCGGGTAATACAGAAGTGCTTTTTGAACTTCCGGAAGAATTGAAAAATTGTGTAACTGTTACATACAGTTCTGATAATGAGGAAGTTGCAGTTTATAAGGATGGAAAGGCAGAAGCGGTTGCAGATGGTACTGCAATTCTTACGGTGACGGTGACTGCGAAGAAAGACGGATTCCCGATGGAATACAGCACATGTGTACAGGTCGGAGAAAATGCAGGAAAGCTCCCATATGTAGATGTTAAAGAGGGAGACTGGTACTACGATGCAGTTGCTTACAACTATTTTGCAAAGACCATGACAGGTCTGGATAAGACACACTTCGCTCCTGCAGACACACTGGTAAGAGGCCAGTTTGCAGCCGTACTGCACAAGATGAACGGCATGCCTGTAATGGAATATACAGAAAGATTCTCCGATGTGACGGAACCTGACTGGTTCAAGGATGCGGTTCTGTGGGCAGCAGAGAAGAAGATTGTAACCGGATATACAGGAACAGATTTGTTTGGAGCAAATGACCCGGTAACCCGTGCACAGATGGCAACGATGATGTACCGTTATGCAAAGGATTATAAAGGATATGATGTAAATGTAGATGGCGATTACAGTTCATTCCCGGATGCAGGAGATGTACAGGTATTTGCAATAGATGCAATGAAGTGGGCAGTAT
>CALFCS010000090.1 GCA_937950565.1 uncultured Lachnospiraceae bacterium | reverse complement strand
AACAGGGAAGATTCTGTAGACAGCCGCTCTGATACGGTCGGATGTATTTCCGAGAAGAAAATCATTGGGGTGCTGAAGTTCAGAATCTGGCCGTTTTGTGAGAGTGAATCATATTAATAAAAAAGAGTTACTGTGTAAAAGAATGTGCTTTGCACATTCTTTTTTAGCAATAACTTTTAAAAATGTCCAAATTAGTGTATAGTAATAAGTAAGTTTAAAGTTTTATGCGGAGAGATGATATGAGTGAAAAAATTGTATTGATAGATGGACACAGCATATTGAACCGGGCATTTTACGGACTTCCGGATCTTACGAATTCAGAAGGCCTTCATACGAATGCGGTATATGGTTTTCTTACGATTTTGTTTAAAATCTTAGAAGAAGAGAAGCCGGAGTATCTCACGGTGGCTTTTGACGTACATGCGCCAACCTTCCGGCATGAAATGTATGCAGAGTATAAAGGGACAAGAAAACCGATGGCAGAGGAGTTAAGACAGCAGGTTCCGGTGATTAAGGAAGTATTGAAAGCGATGGGAATCCGTACGATAGAATGTGCCGGGCTGGAGGCAGATGACATTCTTGGAACGCTTTCGAAAAGATGTGAGGATGCCGGGATGGATGTGGCTGTCATATCCGGTGACAGGGACCTTCTTCAGCTTGCTACGGAAAAGGTGAAAATCCGGATACCAAAGACAAAGCAGGGGCGTACCGAGGTAGAAGATTATTATGCCGCAGACGTACTTTTGCGCTATCAGGTCACGCCGAAAGAATTTATTGACTTGAAGGCGCTGATGGGAGATGCGTCTGATAATATCCCGGGTGTTCCAAGTATCGGAGAAAAGACAGCGGCTAAAATCATTACGCAGTATCATTCCATTGAAAATGCCTATGCACATGTGGATGAGGTGAAGCCGCCACGTGCGTCCAAAGCATTGAAAGAGCATTGGGAGCTGGCCGTTCTGAGTAAAAAGCTGGCGGAGATTAATGTGGAGGCAGAGTTTGAATATGAGATTTCAGAAGCAAAGCTTGGAAATATCTATACAGAAGAGGCGTACGCGTATTTTCAAAGATTGCAGTTTAAAAATCTTCTTTCCAGGTTTGACGTAACGGCGCCTGCAAATCAGGTGGAGGAGAATTTTCGAAGGATTAAGAAGCGAAGCGAAGCGGAAGAGATTTTTTCGAAGGCTTTACAGGCAGAGTGTATAGGTGCTTGTGTGTTCCGTGATACGGAGAATGTGCTTCCTCTTTTTTCCAATCAGGCAGGAATCGGAGGTATCGGCCTTTGCTATGGTGATACAGATATCTTCTGTATCAGCGCCGGGGAAGAGATTCGGACAGACTGGCTTCTTGAACGGCTGTCAGAAATTGCGGCAGAGACAGAGCGGTTTGTGATGTTTGATTTGAAAGCTGCCATGGAGTTTGTTACAATTACAAGGCAGGATAATTGCTTTGATGCGGCAGTTGCAGCTTACCTTCTGAATCCGCTGAAAAGTGATTACACATATGAGGATGTGGCGAGAGAGCAGCTGGATCTGATTATAGAAGAGAAGTGTGAAAAAGAAGAAAAAGTATGCTATGAGGCATACACGGCATATAAGTCTTCCGGTATCTTACTTTCCAAATTAAGGGAAGCGCAGATGGACAGGCTTTTTGAAAATATCGAGATGCCGCTTGTATTTACGCTTTATGATATGGAACAAAATGGCGTCCGGGCAGATGGCGAGGCGCTTAAAATATACAGCAGCCAGCTTGGGGCAAGAATTGAAGAGCTGGAGAAGGAAATCTACGAGGCGGCAGGTGAAGTGTTTAATATTAATTCACCAAAGCAGCTTGGCGTGATTTTATTTGAAAAGCTTAAGATACCGGGTGGAAAGAAAACGAAAACCGGCTATTCTACGGCGGCCAGTGTTCTTGAGAAGCTGGAGCCGGATTATCCGGTTATTCATAAAATTCTGGAATACCGGCAGTATACGAAGCTAAAGTCTACTTATGCAGATGGACTTGTAAATTATATCGGAAGTGACGGCAGGATTCACGGGAAATTTCATCAGACCGTGACTGCGACAGGAAGGATCAGCAGTACAGAACCGAATCTTCAGAATATCCCAATTCGTATGGAGCTTGGAAGGCTGATTCGTAAAGTATTTGTTCCGGAAGACGGATATGTATTTCTGGATGCGGATTATTCACAGATTGAATTGCGGATTCTGGCACACTGCTCTGGTGACAGACATTTGATCGAGGCATACAGGGATGCAAAGGATATTCATAGAATTACGGCTTCGCAGGTTTTTCACGTACCTTTTGATGAGGTGACAGATTTGCAGCGGCGCAATGCCAAAGCAGTAAACTTCGGAATTGTATATGGAATCAGTTCCTTTGGGTTGTCAGAAGATTTGAGTATCGGACGGAAGGAGGCGGCGAAATATATTGAAGATTATTTCCAGACCTATCCGGGAATCAAACTGTTTCTTGATGACACAGTAAAACATGCAAAAGAAATGGGATATGTAGTTACTTTATTCGGACGGAGACGTCCGGTGCCGGAGCTTAGCTCCAGTAATTTTATGCAGCGTTCTTTTGGCGAGCGTGTGGCTATGAATGCACCGATCCAGGGAACTGCGGCAGATATTATAAAGATTGCCATGTCCGGCGTGAACCGGAGACTGAAAGAGGAGAAGCTGAAATCACGGCTGGTGCTGCAGATTCATGATGAATTGCTGATTGAAGTGTATGAGCCGGAGCTTGAGCAGGTGAAGGGAATCCTGCGGGAAGAAATGGAGCAGGCGGCAGAGCTTGATGTGCCGCTGGAGATAGATATGCACACAGGTACAAGCTGGTACGAAGCAAAGTAAGGGGTGAACGTATGATGAAAATTATAGGAATTACAGGTGGAGTAGGAGCAGGGAAAACTCAGATTCTGGAATATTTAAATGACAAATATGGCGCAAGCATCTGCCAGACAGACAAGGTGGCAAAGAAATTGCAAAAAAAAGGCGGAGGATGTTATGATGCCATAGTAGAACATTTTGGAAAGGAAATTCTGCTTGAAAATGGAGAGCTGGACCGCGCGAAACTGAGTGATATTGTATTCCGTAATCTGGAAGAGCGGGAGAAGCTGAATCAGATCGTCCATCCTGCTGTAAAGGCAGAAGTAGATCGTCTGGTGCGGCATGAAAAACGTAAAAATACGAATTTATTTATTATAGAATCTGCCATTTTGATTGAAGCAGATTATGGTGGAATGTGTGATGAATTGTGGTATATTTATGTGGAGGATTCCGTGAGGAGGAATCGTCTGTATTATTCCAGAGGCTATGACAACAAAAAAATTGATGAGATTATGGCGGCACAGCTTCCGAAAAAAGAGTTTATGAAAAACTGTGACAGAGTGATTGATAACAGCGGTGTTTTTGCCGAAACGATGTTCCAGTTAGACAAAATTATCAAAGACTTATAGAAAGGATTCTACATACATGAGATTATGCAGCATTGCCAGTGGAAGCAGCGGGAACTGTATTTATGTAGGAAGCGACCACACGCATCTTCTGGTGGATACGGGAATCAGTAAGAAACGGGTGGAAGAGGGGTTGAAGACCCTGGATGTAAAAGGAGAAGAGGTTAGCGGGATTTTGATTACCCATGAACATATGGATCATATTCAGGGACTTGGCGTGTTCAGCCGCAAATATGAGGTTCCGATTTATGCGACCAGGGGTACCCTGGAAGGCATCAGGGCGACGAAAAGTCTTGGAAAGTTTCCGGATGGGTTGTTTCATGAGATTTCTATTGATGAGACTTTTCAATTAGGAGACGTAAAGGTGCAGCCGTTCCATATTTCACATGATGCAAGGGAACCTTCCGGGTATCGGTTTGAAAATGGAGACAAGACAGCGGCAGTTGCCACAGACCTTGGAATGTATGATGAATATACGGTCCAGCGGTTAAGGGATTTGAATGCAGTCGTGCTGGAGGCGAATCATGATATACATATGCTGGAGGTAGGGCCTTATCCATACCCTCTTAAGAGAAGGGTGATGGGTGAAAAAGGCCATTTATCAAATGAATTGTCGGGGAGACTTCTTTGTGATATACTACATGATGAGCTTCAGTATGTTGTTCTGGGGCATTTGAGTAAAGAGAATAATTATGCCAGTCTGGCATACGAGACAGTAAAACTGGAAGTTACGATGGGAGATAATCCGTATAAAGGTGAAGATATTCCCATTATGGTAGCAGAAAGAAACCAGATTTCAAAAGCAATTGAATTATAAACGTATGAGGAGGAGCAAAATGAAGAAATGTATTATTACAGTTGTTGGAAAAGACACGGTAGGAATTATCGCAAAGGTAACTTCCTATCTGGCAGAGGTAAATATTAATATTCTGGATATTTCCCAGACAATTGTAGACGGCTATTTTAATATGATGACAGTTGCAGATGTGACAAACAGCGTAAAAGAGATTGGTACTGTGGCAGAAGAACTGGAGAAGCTGGGTCTTTCCATCGGCGTAAATATTCATTGTCAGAGAGCAGAAATATTTGAAAAAATGCATCGCTTATAAAGCAGGGAAGGGACAATAGTATGATTAATATATATGAAGTGAATGAAACACAGCAAATGATTGAGCAGGAGAACCTGGACGTGCGTACGATCACGCTGGGGATCAGCTTGTTGGACTGTGTAGATTCTGACCTTAATAAAATGAATGAAAAAATTTACCGGAAGATTACGGAGAAGGCAAAGGATCTTGTGTCTACCGGAAATCAGATTGAGCAGGAGTTCGGAATTCCGATTGTGAATAAGAGAATTTCTATCACCCCTGTGGCATTGATCGGAGGCTCTGCATGTAAATGTCCGGAGGATTATGTGACGATTGCAAAGACGCTGGATGCTGCGGCAAAGGAAGTAGGGGTGAACTTTATCGGCGGTTATTCTGCCCTTGTGTCAAAGGCGATGACAAAGAGCGATGAAAATCTGATTCTTTCTATTCCGCAGGCGCTGGCTGTTACAGAGCGGGTGTGCAGTTCCATTAATGTAGGTTCTACACGTACCGGGATTAATATGGATGCAGTGCGTCTGAGCGGCGAGATTGTAAAGAAGACTGCCGAGGCGACAAAGGATAATGATTCCCTTGGATGCGCCAAGCTTGTTGTTTTCTGTAATGCGCCGGATGATAATCCGTTTATGGCGGGGGCGTTTTTGGGAGTTACAGAAGGCGATGTAGTTATTAACGTAGGCGTCAGCGGGCCGGGCGTTGTAAAACGTGCGATTGAGAAGGTCCGTGGACAGGGATTTGAAAAGCTGTGTGAGACGATTAAGAAGACGGCGTTTAAGGTAACCCGTGTCGGTCAGCTTGTAGCAGGAGAGGCATCTAAGAGAATGGGAATTCCGTTTGGTATTGTGGATCTGTCTCTTGCGCCAACACCGGCAATCGGGGACAGTGTCGCTGAGATTCTGGAGGAAATTGGTCTCGAAAGAGGGGGAGCGCCGGGAACAACCGCAGCGCTTGCTATGTTAAATGACCAGGTGAAAAAAGGCGGCGTTATGGCTTCTTCCTATGTTGGAGGGCTGAGCGGTGCATTTATTCCGGTCAGTGAAGACCAGGGAATGATAGATGCGGTAAATTTGGGAGCGCTTACATTGGAAAAGCTGGAGGCGATGACCTGTGTATGTTCCGTGGGACTGGACATGATTGCAATCCCGGGCAAGACAAAAGCTTCTACTATATCTGGAATTATTGCGGATGAGATGGCAATCGGTATGGTAAATCAGAAAACAACAGCAGTACGTCTGATACCGGTAATCGGAAAAGATGTAGGAGAAGTTGCACAGTTTGGAGGCCTTCTTGGATATGCTCCGATTATGCCGGTAAATGAATTTGACTGCAGTGCATTTGTGAACAGACAGGGAAGAATTCCTGCACCAATTCATAGTTTTAAAAATTAGAGAGGGCAGACGGAATGGGAAAGATAGCAATTGTAACAGATAGTAACAGCGGAATCACGCAGAGGCAGGCAGAAGAACTGGGAATCCGTGTGCTGCCGATGCCATTTTATATTAATGAAGAGTTATATTATGAAGATATTACACTGACACAGGATGAATTTTATCAGAAGCTTGCGGAGGATGCAGATATTTCCACTTCTCAGCCCTCGCCGGCAAGTGTTACGGAATTATGGGATGAATTGTTAGAGGAATATGATGAGATTATCTATATTCCAATGTCAAGCGGACTTAGCAGCTCCTGTGAAACTGCTATGATGCTGGCAAAAGATTATGAAGGAAAAGTGCATGTAATTGATAACCAGAGAATTTCAATCACACAGCGTCAATCTGTTCTGGATGCAATAAAAATGGCAGAGGATGGAAAAAGTGCGCAGGAAATCGAGGAAATTCTAATGCGCGAGAAACTCGAAGCAAGTATTTATATTACCGTGGATACTTTAAAGTATTTGAAAAAGGGAGGACGTGTCACCGCAGCAGGCGCGGCGCTTGGAACAGTTCTGAATATCAAACCGGTTCTTCAGATACAGGGAGAAAAATTAGATGCGTTTGCAAAGGTGAGAGGCTGGAAAGCGGCGAAGAAGACGATGATCAATGCCGTTAAAAAAAATCTTGCGGAGAGATTTGCAGGAAAGAAGACAACGATTCAGGCTGCGTATACTTGTTCTGATGAGGAAGCAAAAGAATGGAAGGCAGAATTGGAAGCGCAGTTTCCGGGAAATGACGTATACATGGACAGATTATCATTGAGCGTAAGCTGTCACATCGGACCGGGGGCTATGGCAGTTGCATGTATCAAACAGATGGAATACTAGAAATATTGTAGTATGAAATTTTTGTGGCATTGCGGTAGTACCGCAGTGCCATTTCCAAATCAGGCGGGATATTGAGACAGATATCTGCCACAGAGATAAAAGGAGAATGAAAATATCAGATGAAAAAGGGAACAGGCTTCCTTCTGGCTGTGGTTTTATCTGCGGTATTGTTCGTGGGATGTACAGAAAAGGACGCAGGGAATCAAGACACAGATGTCCAGCCGAAGGAAAAAGAAGTACTAACGATTATGTTAAATGGGGTTCAGGCAAATTCCTATATTGAGGGTACGCAGGAGATTATCGATGAATTTAATGCTGAAAATGAATATGGGGTTATCATCAAACCAGATTTTGTAAGTACAAACGATTATAAAGAAAAGCTTGCCAGCATGATGGCGAGGGATGCCCAGCCGGACATTATCTATACTTTCGAACTCGGGTATCTGGAGAATTATGTGAATGGTGGGAAAATCGTCAGTCTCCAGAAATATCTGGATGATGACCCACAGTGGATGGAAAGTTTTTATAAGGGAACCTTAGAGCAGCTGACTTATGATGGGGAAGTCTATGGGATTCCGACTGCCCAATCTATGGCTGTGATGTATTATAACAAGAAGATTTTTGAAAAGTATCATCTTCAGATTCCGGACACCTATGAAGAGTATTGTCAAATTTGTGATACGCTGCTTGAAAATGGCGTCACACCTGCAGCGCTTGCGGCTACTTCACAGGATGCATGGCTTGTATCACAGTATGTACAGCAGCTGAGCAATGGAATTGCAGGATATGAATTGTTCCGTGGACTTAAGAACGGAACGCGCAGCTGGAATGATACAGATATGGTGGAAGCAGCGAGGCTCTTTCAGGAAGAGATAAAGAAAGGATATTACGAGGAAAATTTTACAGAAGCTGACGGGATGGACGCGAAAATCCTTTTCCAGACAGGCGGAACGGCAATGTTTTTTACAGGCACATGGGAGATTCCTGACTTTTCTGACCCGGAGGTATGTTCGGAGGGCGGGCATATTGGATGCTTTATGATGCCGCCGGTAAAAGCTGAAAACCGTAATATTTCAGTAGGCTCTCTTGATAACTCTTATGCAATTACAACGAACTGTAAAAATGTAGAAGCGGCAGTGGAATTTCTCAAGTTTCTGACAAGTAAAGAAAGCGCTGAAAAGTTATTGTATGAATATGGACGGATGCCCGCTACTTCTATAGAAGCAGATGAAGAAAGGTTGTCCGACCTGGGGAAAGAGGTGCTTGCACTTTTTGAAAAACAAGAGGCATTGACCCCATGGCTTGACCGTGTGAATACGAAACTGGGCAACCGGTTTAATAATCAATGTATTCTAGCTGCTGAAGGTGCAGAAGTCCAGACACTGTTTGATACGCTGCAGGAAGCAGCCGGAGAAAGAAATCAGCAGGAGGAATAGGGCATGAAGATGTTAATTGCAGATGATGAGAGTATTATCCGGAAAGGGCTTCTGAGCCTCGATTGGAATTCAATTGGAATAGAAGAAGTTTTTGCTGCCGGGAACGGGGAAGAAGCAAGAAAAGTTCTCCTCGGGGAAAATATTGATATTGGTATTTTTGATATTCGTATGCCGGGAATGTCAGGACTGGAGCTTGCAGAGATGATTCAGGAACAGGAAATGGACACAATAGTCGTGCTTCTGACGGGTTTTTCTGAGTTTGAATATGCAAGGAGGGCAATCCGCAGCGGATGCTGTGAATATCTGTTAAAGCCGGTGAATCCGCGCGAGCTTCTGGATACCATTGAAAAAGTGAAGGTCCGGCTTGAAACAAAACGATGCCAGAGACAGATGCGTGAGGAAGAGGAAAAGAAAGAAGAAGCTTTTGATTATGTATTACAAGTAAAAAGGCTGTTTCCGAAAGTGTCTGGCAGTGTCCGGAATATGCTGACAGATATGGCAGAGGGATTTTCACAGCCGATTTCCTTGAAAAATATGGCGGAGCGGGATCATTTTGCACAAAGTTATATATCGAAGAAGATAAAACAGGAAACCGGGTATTCTTTTATAGATATTCTGAACGCAATCCGACTTATGAATGCGGCAAAGCTATTACAGGAAGGGGAGAGTATTGGCCTGGCATGCGAGAAATCCGGATTTCGTGACCAGAGATATTTTTCACAGATATTTCGGAAGGCATTTGGCTTAAGCCCGTCTGAATACCGCAAGACAGAAGATTCCCTTGCACATACCGGGCTTTCTCATATGCTGGAGAACACAGCAAAAAGACAGGCAGAGGGGTAGTGATGAAGATAAAAAAAGGTTCTGCAAGCATTAAACAAAAACTGATTTTTCTGTTTATGATACTGCTTTTGATTGTCTGTATTATTTTGTTCTCTTCTTTTTTTCTCAGGTTCGGTAAAGTGTACAGACAGCAGGCAGATTCCCATATGGCGGACGTTACCTCCATGTCAGCCGAAAATGTATTGAATATGGCAGAGCAGATAGAGCAGCTCTCGGTTTCTGTTCTGCTTGACCATACGGTGCAGGACAATCTCAGAATTATCAATGAAAAAAATGAATCTTATCACAGCGGGAATGGGATGAGAAGTATTTCGGTATATGAAACTGCCATTTCCCGGCAGGTTAGAAGGGCCGTGTTTAATATCAACGGGATTGTCTCTTTGCATATTTATCCCAAAGAGGGAGAGGAGATTCTGGTAGGAACCATCAATTCGGAGAATGTAGAAGATTTTATGAAGAAGGAGGATATCTATGCAAAAAACGGAGCTTCCCTGTGGAGTGTGAATGGAAAAGAGCATTATGTTTGTTTGGGCCGAGCCATTCTGGATACAGAGGATATGCAGCCACTGGGATATATGATTATTGTCTGTCAGAATGAATATTTCGGAAGTCAGATGTCAACTGCCTCCGATGATTATTCCGGGAAAATATATCTTGTAGACAGTAACAACTGTGTGATGGCTTCGAGTGAGAACAGTATGCCGGGAAAGCAGTTTCCATACAAGCTTGCGCAGTTGTCAGATGGGAGCGTTCCGATTATCCGGGATCCGGTGTCGGAGGAGAGAAGTTATTATTATACAAAAACGATTGAAGAAAACCAATGGACTATGATTACAACAGTCAGTACCAGACAGTTCTGGAACAGTGTCTGGGCAAGTTTTTTCCAAATGATATTTTTGTTTTGTACCGTCCTTGCAGTGTCATTTTTCTTGATTCGGGAAGCCATAAAGCGTCTTCTGGCCCCGGTGGGAAAATTGCTGGAAAGTATGTCAGAATTTGGCTTGGGAAGGCTGGATTCCCGCGTTGAGGTGCAGACAAGAGATGAGATAGGACAGATTGGAGAAACTTATAATCAGATGGCAGATAATATTCAAAACCTGATGGAGCAGGTTTATGAACTTGAGCTTGCGAACAAAGAAGCGGAGATAAGTTTTTTGAAAATGCAGATTAATCCACATTTTCTTTACAACAGTCTGGATACTATCAGCTGGCTTGGCTATACGGCGGGAAATGAAAAGATATCGGAGATTTCCGTTGCGCTTGCCAGAATGCTTCGTATGAGTATTAACCGTGCGGATATGATTACTGTTGCAGAAGAGATAGAGACGGTGCATAATTATCTGTTTATTCAGGAATGCAGGTTTGGGGATAAAATAAAGGTGTGGTGGCATGTGGACGAAGATATATCCAGGTATTATATGCCGGGATTTCTGTTACAGCCGCTTGTGGAGAACAGTATTGTACATGGACTGGAACAGCGGATTGAAAAGGGCTGCCTGGACATTACTATCTTGCGCAGGGAAGAAAAACTGTATTTTTCTGTGAGTGATGACGGGCAGGGAATTGAGAAAGAAAAACTGGAGTTTTTAAAAAAGCAATGTAATGAAGAGGAAGGTGCATCAGCAGGGAAAGGAATCGGGCTGAAAAATGTATATCGCAGATTGCTGCTGTTGTATGGAGAAGCCAGCGAGTTCCAGATTAATAGCGAACCGGGAAAAGGGACAAGGGTATCTTTCTATATACCGGTAACAGTAGAAATATAATAAAATTATTATGATAAAGGAGAAAGACACAAATGAAAAGCAAAAGAATCAAGAGATGTCTGTCAGGAATTTTTGCATTGATGGTTTCTGTATCAGGAATCAGCATGCCAGTGGGAGCGGCAAATGAAAATGTTACAACAAACGGAGTGATTTATACGGCTCCGGGATTTGCCTATGACCCGGACAGACCATCCAGCCGGAACAGTGTTCTCTCACCAAGGGCCATTCAACTGCAGTATCAGGATGATGAACGGGATAATGGAAAGATGTACGCGACATGGGAAACAAGTGTGATGGAAGAATTCCCAGAGCGACAGGGGAAATGTTTTCCGATTTATGAGAGCGAAGATTATGGCGAGACCTGGACAGAAGTAGGAAGAGTTGTTGAAACGCAGAGACGTGACTGGGAAGGCGGCTGGGAAATTGAGAACTGCCCGCATATCTTCGAATTGCCGGAAGATGTAGGAAATATGAAAAAGGGCGGGATTGTCTGCTTTGGTGATGTCTGCCCAAGAGATCTTTCCCAGACGCATCTGGACATGTATTACAGTGAGGATTTGGGAAGAACGTGGGAGTTTGTCAGTACATTGGTGGATGACGGCGGCGCAAATTATATGGATGCAGAGCCGGGGCCGGTGTGGGAACCATTTATCCTTTATGATCCGGAGACAAAAGCGCTCATCTGCTATTATTCTGATGAAAGAGATCCAGAGTACGGACAGAAACTGGTACTGCAGTATACGATGGATGGAGAAAACTGGAGTGAGGTCATTGATGTAGTAGCACAGACGGACAGCGCTATGCGCCCCGGAATGCCGATTGTCACGCAGATGGAAAATGGTTATTATGTGATGGTATTTGAAGGTGTGGGGTTAAATTATTGGGGAGCCGGACTGCCCTGCAATTACAAGATTTCCAAATATCCAAATGATCCGATTCACTGGGAGGCAGAGGATATAGGATTTACTTATGGTTATGGAGGCAGTCCTTACGTTGCTACATTGCCTTCTGGTTATATTGCAATGACAGCATCTGATAACGCCGAAGTATTCATCAATACACAGAAAGATTTATCAGGAGAATTTATCAAGTATCCGACGGGAGTTCCGGCAGGTTATAACCGCCAGTTAATTCCGATTGATGATGGAACGGAAGAGGGAGCGTTGTTTACATTAAGCTGCGAATTCCCGGATTCCGGTAAGGCGAATTCTATTAAATGGGGCAAGCTGGATTTGAATACGGTGACGATTCCGGATACAAAAGCAACAGAATATGAGATTTTTGTTGACGAGCAGAATATTGTGAATATATGGCCTGGTACAGGAAGTGTGAAGGCAGGAGCAGACCAGTATTTTATGGTAGAAGAAAAACGTGGCTGTAACCTGGAACAGATTCTGATAAATGGCCAGCCTGCCGATTTGCAGAAGTCATGGTTTAAAGTCGCAGGAGTCAATACAGATTTAGAAATTGCAGTATCGGGAGTCAGAACCAGTGAGGAAGCAAGAGTCATAAACAGCAAGGAAGAGGAAAAATATTTCCTGTGTCTACCGGCGCTTTCTGTTGAGGAGGGCAGAGAGGTCTTTGAATGGACATATGAAAATAATAATAATTTCTCCTGGGAGATTGAGCCGGTTCCGGAAAAGCAGGCTTATCGGCTCCGCAACCGCAATAGCAATCGGTATCTTGCGGCAGCAGATGTAAACTTGAATAACGGAAAGGCAAATGTCATCCAGACTTCTGCAAAAGGGGAGAATACCTTATGGAAGCTTACGGAAGTAGAAGAAGGCTGGTTCAGCATTATCAGTTGTACCAGTGGACTTGCGGTAACCAGGGGAAATATGGGAGACTTTGGAATTTCTACAGATCGTTTTGCAGTTCAGAAGCCGTATGAGGGAAGAGACGACCAGCTTTGGGGAATCGATTATGCACTGGAAGATTTGGAGCAATATAAGATTTCCTGCGACGGGAAGATTACCAAAGGAAGCGTAACACCGAATTTCCGAAGAGAAAAAGCAGGGGCAGTTGTTTATTTGACAGTAACTCCGAATGAAGGCTGTGAGCTGGTAGAAGGAAGTCTGAAAGTAAATGGAGAACCTGTAGAGGATAATTGTTTTGTGATGCCGAAGGAGGATGTTGTGATTACGGCAAAATTTATATCTGAAGAGGATAAAAGAGTTGAAAATATTTTCAAAGATGTAAGTGCAGACGGCTGGTACAGAGATTATGTACAGTATGTATATGATGAGAAAATCATGGTGGGTAAAGATGAGACACATTTTGCACCGGATGAAAGGATTGCCCGCGCACAGTTTGCTGTAATGCTCCACCGGATGGAAGGCGAACCGGAAATAGAGTATAAAGATACATTCCCGGATGTGGAAAAGGGCATATGGTATACGGATGCAATCCTGTGGGCAGCAAGTACGAAAGTAGTAACCGGATATACGGACAGCGGATTATTCGGGCCTGCGGATCATATTACCCGTGAGCAGATGGCAATGATGATGTGCCGTTACGCAAAGAACTTCAAGAAGTATGCAGTAAGCGAAGACGGCGACTACAGTAAGTTCCCGGATGCAGAGAGCGTACAGCCATTCGCACAGGAAGCAATGAAGTGGGCAGTAAAAGAAGAAATCATCACAGGAAAGACCATTGATGGAAAGCTTCTTCTTGACCCGCAGGGAAGTGCAAACCGTGCAGAGTGCGCAACCATTATCCAGAGATTTCTGGAGAAATATGACAAGTAATCCATAGCAGACAAGAAAATAGAAATAGTGATATAAGCAGACCAGATGGGGAGGGAGATGAATGTCCAATGCTTTAACTAAATGACATTGGATGAATGCCTTCCCCATTTTTGTCGTCTCTGTCATCCTGTAAATAAGATGTTTTGTGCTTTTTTTAGATATTATGTAACAAAAATATGGACAATTATAATAAAAATTGTTAATATTATAAGCGTGGTTAAAGGTTTTACCGAATGAAATGAAAGGAGAGGCTATGGGGATATGAAACGAAGTTTTTTACTGCTTTGCCTTGTGCTGACAATGATACTTCCGACAGGGATATCTATGGCGGCAGAGGAGAAAGTAACAGACGTTTTTGAGGATGTAAATCAAGGAGAATGGTACGTTGATTATGTACAATATGTATATAATGAAGGTATTATGAAAGGGATGGATGCAACGCATTTTGAACCTGCCACCGCTCTTTGCCGTGCGCAGTTTGCAGTTATGCTCTATCGTATGGAGGGAGAGCCTGCTGTGGAATATAAGCCGGCATTTCCGGATGTGCCGGACGGACAGTTTTATACAAAGGCAGTCCTGTGGGCAAGTACAAAGGATGTCGGAGTCATTACAGGATATACGTCAGGAGCGCAGAAAGGCATGTTCGGACCGAATGACACCATTACGAGAGAGCAGATTGCAGTTATGATGTACCGTCATGCAAAATATAAAGGATATCCGGTAACAAATACCTCGGATATGGGAGCATTTTCCGATAAAGATAACATCAGCGGATTTGCAAAAGAGGCAATGGCATGGGCAGTTGGTGAAGAGATTATAAAAGGCATGGACAAGCAGACGCTTGCTCCGGAAAAATCTGCGTCCAGAGCTGAGATTGCCACGATTATTTATCGATATAAACAATTTGCTGATAAAGTGCAGAAGCCGGAGGAGCCGATAAAACCAGAGGATCCGGCGCTTGAAATGGACAATCATTACCAGATGGTATTTTCTGAGAATGAAGATAAGACAAAAGGAATGCAGATGCTGAATGCAGATGGCAAACCGGTCTTTGGGAATGACAAGCCTGTTCAATTGGAGGTAGTGCCGGAAGATATGACAAAACCGGTTCGGATTTCCAGAGGATATGATGACGTACAGTATAAAGAGGGCAAATGGACAGCAAATGCGAAGGTGACAACGGAGCAGGGAAGTGTCCTGGAGGTTTCTGACGTTTATTATCAAAGCAATGACGGGATTCGTATGGAACGCTCTGTGAAAGTTCAGAAAGCTTCCGGTAATGATTCCGGCTTTGCATCTGTATGGTCAGCGGATATTGCAGATGCAGGAAAAGATTCTAAGTCCTGTGAATATTTTATTCCATCTTTATTATATAAGGATACTGCGAATCTGCCTTCATATGCATTATTCAGTAGTCTTCCGGATTCCGGTGCGGAAGTGACAGCGAAGGAGACGCGTACAGGTCTGCCTATGGTTATGGCGAGGAATCCGGAGAACGGAGAAACTCTTTCCATCGGTCATGTGGCAGAAGGAATCAGTGATAAAGAAGCTGTGGAAAAGAAGTCCCTTGCTTACCGGTGTGATGAAAGCTGTCAGTATGGAGCGGTTGGTATTTGCAATAACGATGGGCCGGGAATTCTGTTCCGGTATCCGTATGCGGAAGCACCTAATAGTTATACAACCGGGAAAAAAGGGCAGCATTGTTATCATCCTGTAAAAGCCGGGGAGGGGCAGAAATTTACTCTGTATTTGTATGCGGAGAACAGTAAGGATTATAATGAGGCGATGTCTTCCTGCTACCGGAAGCATTTTGCAGATTTGAGCCCGCAGACCGCACAGATTGACATGGACAAGATGTATGAGACTGCGCAGAAAGATATGCTCGGATATGTGCAGAAAAAGGGAACCGGAATCGGGCTTCCATTTGCGGCATACGTAGATGACGGAAGCATCTTTATTGATGGAAGCGGAACGGAAGCTGTTAATTTCCAGATGGGATTTATCGGTATGCAGATTCCGTTGGCATATCAGATGATGCGTTATGGCACGCTTCAGAACGATTCGGATGCATGGGATAAAGGTGTGTCAATCATGAATTTCTGGAGTGAACGGTGCAAGACAGACAGCGGTGTCGTAAAGGTGTGGTTTGATACGTGGGATTTCCGTCCATATCCTGCATTTTTGCGTATTATGACAGACGGCATGGAAGGAATGCTGGATGCATGGATGCTTGCAAGGGATGCAGGGGATGTAAATGCAGATACGGATGCATGGCTTGAGATGGTGCAGAATTATGCTGCATTTCTTGTAAGGGAGCAGAATGAGGATGGAAGCTTTTACCGGGCATATGACTATTCCGGAAATGCATTTACCTCTTCGAACAAGGACGGCCTGATTGGCGATAAGAATACACAGGGTGAGAGCAAGCTCAACAGCGCAGTTCCGATTCGTTTCTTAATCCGGATGTATGAGGCATTCCAGGATGAAAAATATTTGAACGCCGCATTGCAGGCAGGAGATTTTGTGATGAAGAATCTGTATCCGAGCGGGAAATATGTCGGCGGAACGGCGGATAATCCGAATACGGTTGATAAAGAAGCCGGTATGTATGCAGTCTATGCATACAGTGCGCTTTATCATGCGACAGGAGAGAAGAAGTATCTGGATGCAATGGAACAGGCGGCAGTGTATGCATTTTCCTGGGTATACACTTATAAATTCCAGACAGCGAATCCGAATCATCTGAAGGCCGGAATCCCGACAGAAAAAGGACTGAACGACGGCCTTTCCATTATTGCGGCAGGGCATAGCGGCGCAGATAATATGATCGCATATATGTACTATGAATTCTTTAAATTATATGTCTGGACGGGAGATACGGCATATCTTGATATGGCTTTATTTGTGCAGAATAACAGCCGCCAGACGATGGATTTAAATGGAGAGTTCGGGTATGCAAGAAGAAGCTTTATGATTGAGGCAACCGGGATTGCGGATATGGTGTTCGGAACAGCGGGTGACCGTGGTATCTGGCTTCCGTGGATAACTTCTGCAAATATTGAACCAGCGGCGAATATGGAAGATACATTTGGTGCAAAGGATATTTCCGATGTATCCGGAGTGTCTGTGGAAGAGCTGCAGAGGAAACTGGAGCAATATGGCGCAGGAGGAAAGAAATAAAACAATGCAGGTTGTTTTATATAAAGAACAGGAAGGAGAAGGGAATGAAAACAAAAAAGGTAATCGCAATGCTACTCACAGCGGTGATGGTTGTGGGAAGCGCCATGCCAGTGAGCGCAAAAGAACAGGAGAGGGCTTCTGAACGCGAATTACTTCTGCATTATGATTTTGAACAGGTGGAAGGAACAACGGTGAAAGACAGCTCCGGCAATGGCAATGATGGTGTAATAAAGGGTACAGGATATAAGGTGAGTGATGGTGAGATCACATTCCCAGGCGGTGCGAACGGAAGCGGCGCCGCATATATGGAGCTCCCGAAAGGAATGTTTGACGGACAGAATACGTTGACGATTTCCCTGTGGCTCAAAAATGAAACCAATAAAGGGAATTATTCAGCTATGTATTTTGGAACGGAATCAACAAGTCATTACTGGCTGATGAATCCGGCAAACGCAACCGGGACCTTCAAATCTGTAATTACGAAAAATTCGTTTGGCGGAGAATATGGATTTTCACCGACAAATGGCGGAAACGGACTGTTAGGTCCGGCTTCCTCCGGGAAATATGCCATGTATACAACGGTAATTGAGCCTGGTAAGATGACCCTGTATTATAATGGGAAAAGTTCCGGTACCGTGAATACAGGAATCCGTGTCAGTGATTTTGGCACGAACCTGTCCGCGTATCTTGCAAGGTCACCGTACCCGGATGTGTTTTTCCAGGGAAAGATAAGAGATGTAAAGGTATATACGGAGGCTTTATCTGAGCATGAAGTAATCGATGCATTTTATGCGGAAACAGATGACCAGACGCTTGCAAAATCTGCACTGGAAAAAGATAAAGAAGCTTTGAAAATCACGGAGGGCGAGATTTCCTCGGACCTTACGCTTCCAGAGTGGGGAGAGAATGGCTCAAAGATTACATGGTCCTCCTCCAAACCGGAATATGTGAAAGCGGATGGAACAGTCGTACGTCCTTCCGAAAAGACAGGAGATGTCACGGTTACACTGACTGCATCGCTTATGCTTGGAACGGAGAATGCCACGAAGAAATTTCAGGTAAAGGTTCTCTGTGATTCACCGGAAAATGATTTCAAGATTGCATTGTCGACGTATGAGCTGGGACAGAGCGCTGCTACAGAGGATATTGTTCTTCCGGCTTCTCTGGATGGAGGCATTACGCTTAGCTGGAAGTCATCTGATTCGTCGGTTATTACAGATGACGGAAAGGTGACCCGTCCGGAATCCGGAAAAGGAAATAAATCTGCAACTCTGACCATGACTGCGAAGTTGAACGGCATGACGCAGACAAGAAAATTTGAGGTTGAAGTAATCGAGAAACCATATGGAAATATACTGACCTATGTCCGTGAAGGAAATAATGCACGGACGGATGCGCTTCATTATGCTTACAGCAAGGATGGAAGTACATACACGGCGCTCAATAACAACCGTCCGGTTCTTTACCTGGAGCGCAGAGGCGAGAAGAAGATGGGAAGTCCGGTTCTTTTCCGTAAGGCAGACGGTACCTATGGAATGCTTGCTTCGGATGATAATAACAGTACAGAGATTGTCGTTTATGATTCCGAAGACTTGATTTATTTTACAAATCCTAGAACTCTGTCTTTAAATAACCAGGGAATTAAGGTGAAGAATCCTTCCTGCCGCTATGACAGTGCATCAGCAGGTTATATCATCAGCTACGAGGGAAGCGACGGAAATTCCTATGATGTAAAGACAAAAGATTTCCTGAGTGTCGAAGTGCCGACAAAGAGCAACTATAAAAAGGCGGCTGTATCCGGAAGCTTACCGGAGAAGGCAACAGAAGCAGGTGTATTTGAAGCGACAAAAGAAGAATACGAGTGCATTCTTCTGAAATGGCAGAGAGTAGTAAATACGGACGTCACCCAGCCGGAAGATATTAAGGTAGAGCTGAATATGGAATTTGACGAAAGCTTGCTTGCTGAGAAGGCAACCGCGAATTACAGCGACGGTTCTACGAAGGATTTTGGTATTCAGTGGAATCAGGAAGACATTGCCAAGATTGACACGACAAAGCCGGGTACCTATCAGGTGACAGGTACTTTGAACCAGCCGGAGTATGAGGATGTATTGGTGGAGCAGCGTGCAGACCCGTGGGCATTTAAGGGCGATGACGGTTATTATTATTTTACCGGTTCCTACCCGGTATGTGGTACGGCAGAAGAAAACCAGGGAATCGGTTATGACAGAGTGGTACTTAGGCGTTCCAAGACAATCCAGGGGCTTAAGACAGCCGAGGAAGTAACTATCTGGCATGCAGATGACTATGCGGCAACCTATCGCTACATCTGGGCGCCGGAGATTCATCAGATCAATGGTAAATGGTATATCTTCTTTACAGCGAGTGTTGAGCAGGCAAATCCATTTAATATCCGCCCGCATGTGCTGGAGTGTGTGGGAGATGACCCGATGGATAGAAATAGTTGGAAGATTCACCAGATGCAGGCGGTCGAAGGAGATACCTTTGCGGTACAGCAATTCTCTCTTGACATGACACATTTCGAGAGCGCAGGGCAGCATTATGTTGTATGGGCGGCGAATCCGGGAGATTTCTCCAATTTGTATATTGCAACGATTGATCCGGAAAAACCATGGCAGCTTACCAGTGAGGCAACCAAAGTTACCAAACCGGATTATGCGTGGGAGAATCCAATTAATGAAGGCCCGGCAGTGATTAAGAATAATGGAAATATATATTTGTGTTTTTCAGCGGCTGCAATCAATTATACCTATTGTGTCGGCATGTTGTCAGCAAAAGAAGGAGATGACTTATTAGATATCAATTCCTGGACCAAATATCCGGTTTCCCTGTTATCCACAGATGACCTGGTAAATCAGTGTGGACCGGGGCATAACTCTTTTACGACAGATGAGAACGGCAATCCGGTAATCGTATACCATGCAAGACCGGTAAAAGAATGCTCCAATGGCGGAACCTGGGATGGAACGTTTGGAAAGTGTGAATATGTTGAGCCAGGTGGAAACGCTTTTTATGACCCGTGTCGTCATGCAAGAGTAAAATCTGTGAATTTTGCTATTGATGGAACACCAATTTTAAATATGACACCGGAAGAAGAATTAAAACCAGAAAATAAAACCGTAACGGTAAATGTAGTTGTAAAGTCCGGGACTGGTCCGGAACTTCCATATGTAGATGTTGCAAAAGATGCGTGGTACTATGATGCAGTTGCTTACAATTATGAGAAGAAGACGATGACAGGTCTGGATAATACACACTTCGGACCTGCAGATACGCTTGTAAGAGCACAGTTCGCAGCGGTACTTCATAAGATGAATGCACAGCCGGAAATGAAGTATACAGACAAATTCCCGGATG
>CALFCS010000089.1 GCA_937950565.1 uncultured Lachnospiraceae bacterium | reverse complement strand
GCGATGATTATTCTATCTGCTGTTGTGTATCTGCAACCCAGACAGGTAAAGAAATCCAGTTCTTTGGGGCACGTGCAAACCTTGCAAAATGTCTGTTATATGCAATCAACGGTGGTGTAGATGAGAAGTCAAAACAGCAGGTAGGACCGGCATACAGACCGATTACTTCAGAATATCTTGATTACGATGAAGTAATGGAGCGTTATGATGAGATGATGGACTGGCTGTCTAAGTTATATGTAGACACCCTGAATATGATTCATTATATGCATGATAAATATAATTATGAGGCAGCAGAGATGGCTCTGATCGATACGAATGTAAGACGTACTTTTGCGACAGGTATCGCAGGATTTTCACATGTGATTGATTCCCTGTGCGCGATCAAGTATGCAAAGGTAAAACCAATCCGTGATGAGGACGGCGTTGCAGTAGACTTCGAAATCGAGGGTGATTTCCCAAGATACGGTAATGATGATGACAGAGCAGACCAGCTTGCAATCTGGCTTCTGAAGACATTTATGCACAAATTAAATAAATGCCATACTTACAGAAATTCAGAGCCGACGACATCTATCCTTACAATTACATCTAACGTTGTATATGGTAAGGCAACCGGTTCCCTTCCGGATGGAAGAAAGGGCGGCGAGCCGTTATCACCGGGAGCAAATCCGTCTTACGGTGCAGAGAGGAACGGGCTTCTTGCTTCTCTTAATTCTGTTGCGAAGCTGCCGTATGAGCTTGCGCTTGACGGTATTTCCAATACGCAGACCATCAGCCCGGATGCGCTCGGACACAGCGATGAGGAGCGTGTAAACAACCTTGTACAGGTTATGGACGGATATTTCAGCAGAGGAGCACATCATCTGAATGTAAATGTATTTGGTACAGAGAAACTGATCGATGCAATGGAACATCCGGAGAAACCGGAATATGCAAACTTTACAATCCGTGTATCCGGTTATGCGGTTAAATTTATTGATCTGACACGTGAGCAGCAGCTGGATGTAATTTCCCGTACCTGCCACAAGCAGATGTAGATTCATTAGAATAGAAGGAGGCCAGAATGACAAAGGGATATATACATTCTCTGGAAAGTTTTGGCTCTGTAGACGGTCCGGGAGTTAGATATATTATTTTTACTTCCGGCTGCGCAATGCGCTGCCAGTTCTGCCATAATCCGGATACCTGGAATATGCAGTCGGGAACAGCGTACACTGCGGATGAACTTATTGAAAAAGCGATAAGATACCGCTCTTACTGGGGAAGTGAGGGCGGTATTACCGTCAGTGGCGGCGAACCGCTTCTACAGATTGATTTTTTGTTAGAACTTTTTAAGAGGGCCAAACAGGAAGGAATCCACACGGTTATAGATACAAGTGGAAATCCATTTACAAAAGAGGAGCCGTTTTTTGGAAAGTTTGAAGAACTGATGAAGTTCACAGATCTGGTGCTTCTGGACATTAAGCATATAGATGAGGAGCAGCACCGGATATTGACCGGTCAGACAAATACCAATATTCTGGAACTGGCCAGATATTTGTCAGATATTGGAAAACCAGTATGGATTCGGCATGTCCTTGTGCCGGAGCGAAGTGACAAAGATGAGTATCTTGACAGACTCCATGAATTTATTGAAACCCTGGATAATGTAGAAAGGGTTGAGGTTCTTCCATATCATACATTGGGTGTATATAAATGGAAGGAACTGGGACTTGACTATCCCCTTGATGGAATTGACCCGCCAGGCGCCGACCGGGTGGAGAATGCAAAAAAGAGGCTGGGAATCTGCTGATTCCCAGTTTCTTTTTTGCATATCGTATTGTTTTATCCGATGCAGTCCAATATAATAATGGTTAAGGAGGGATGATAAAATGCATTTAGAAACAGAACGGCTGATTCTTCGCCCGTGGCAGGAATCAGATGCAGAGGATTTATACAAATATGCAAAGGATCCGGAGGTCGGACCGATTGCAGGATGGCCTGTGCATACCAGTGTGGAAAACAGCAGAGAAATTATCAAAACTGTACTATCCGCAGATGAGACCTACGCCGTATGTTTAAAAGAGGACAACAAAGCAATCGGCAGTATCGGATTGATGACAGGGGATGCAAGTAATCTTGGATTAGCGGAAACGGAAGGAGAAATCGGATACTGGATCGGAGTACCCTTCTGGGGTCATGGGTACATTCCGGAAGCAGTAAGAGAACTACAGCGGCATGGTTTTGAAGATTTAAAACTGGAGAAAATCTGGTGTGGCTATTTTGACGGTAACATCAAATCCAAACGGGTGCAAGAGAAGTGTGGATTTACATATCATCATACGAATAAAGATATTTACTGGGAATTGATGGATGATATTCGCACAGAACATATTACCTGTCTTACGAGAGAAGAGTATGGAAACATTTTAAAGGAGGAAAATTTATGGGAACACCACATAATGCAGCAGAAAAAGGACAGATTGCAAAAACAGTGCTGATGCCGGGGGACCCGCTTCGGGCAAAATATATTGCAGATACGTATCTGGAAAATGCAGTCTGCTTTAATACTGTTAGAAATATGTTCGGTTATACCGGAACATATAAAGGAAAGGAGATTTCTGTTATGGGCGGAGGCATGGGAATGCCTTCGATTGGAATCTATAGTTATGAGCTGTATCATTTTTATGATGTAGACCAGATTATCCGTATTGGTTCTGCGGGCGGTCTGCAGGATGACGTAAATGTGATGGATATTGTTATCGGCATGGGAGCATGCACGAACTCCAATTATGCGGAGCAGTATCAGATTCCGGGCACTTTTGCTCCGATACCGGATTATGGACTTTTAGAAAAGGCTGTGAACCTTGCAAGGGAAAAGGGTGCAAATGTAAAGGTTGGAAATATATTGTCTTCGGATGTGTTCTATCATGACAGGGAAGATTTTAATGACCGCTGGAGACGTATGGGAGTGCTGGCAATTGAGATGGAAGCGGCGGCTCTTTATATGAATGCGGCAAGGGCGGGAAAGAAGGCGCTGTGCATTCTTACCGTTTCGGATCATCTGTACAAAGAAGCATCGCTGAGCGCCAAAGAAAGAGAGACTGGATTTAACCAGATGATGGAAATTGCACTGGAGCTGTGATTCCCTTCCGCTTTGCCCGGTTCGCTGTCTGTGTACCCTTGGCCGATTGCCAATTGGGGCTGTGCAGTCTCCGACGTCCGATTGATTTTTTTGCTTTTTCTCCGCCGTTTATTGAACGTTGCTTTAGCAAACTCGCAGTCATTATGGGCGTAGCGTAAAAGGGGCAGTCTGCTGTCATTTGAGACATCTGTTACAGACATTCGAAACAAATAGCCAGAGATGAACTGTGGTTTGTCTCGCTGTCCGAGCTTGAGACAAACCACAGCTATAAAACATCTCTGGCTTTGTTTCGTAAATGTCTGTTAAGATTGTCGATTGACAGCAGACTGCCCCTTTTACGCTACGCCTCATAATGACGCTCAGACATTGCACAGCAACGTTCACTATGCTCGAAAAAACTGCAAAAATCTGCAACGGACGTCAGAGACTGCACAGCCCCAATTGGCAATCGGCCAAGGGTGCACAGACAGCGAACCGGGCCAAATGGAAGGGAATTACAGCTCTTAATTGCAAAACTGGTTAAATTACAGTCTTGAAAGATGTATGAAAATGCGATATTATAGTTGCTATAGGTTTTTTATGTAGATGTTTGGGAAGGAAGAGGAACCATGAATTTAAAAATAGGAGTGATTAAAGGGGACGGAATCGGTCCCGAGATTGTAACGGAAGCGATGAAGGTTCTGGATAAGACAGCAACGCGTTACAATCATACAATTGAGTATACCCAGCTTCTTATGGGAGGCGCATCGATTGATGTGAATGGAATTCCACTTACTGATGAGACAGTTGCCAGTGCAAAGGCGTGTGACGCTGTACTGCTGGGCTCTATCGGCGGAGATGCGAAGACTTCACCGTGGTATCAGCTGGAACCGTCAAAGAGACCGGAAGCAGGGCTTCTGAAAATCCGTAAGGAATTAAATCTTTTTGCAAATTTAAGACCGGCAGTTCTGTATGACGAGCTGAAAGGTGCATGCCCGCTTAAGGAAGAAATTACAGACGGTGGTTTTGATATGATGATTATGAGAGAACTGACCGGAGGCTTGTACTTCGGAGACAGGAAGACCGTATGTGAGGATGGTGTGATGACTGCATACGACTCTCTTACATATAATGAAAATGAAATCCGCAGGATTGCAAAGCGTGGATTTGATATTGCAATGAAGCGCAGAAAGAAAGTGACAAGCGTAGACAAAGCAAATGTGTTAGATTCTTCCAGACTTTGGAGAAAGATTGTTGAGGAAGTGGCAGCAGATTACCCGGAGGTAACGCTGGAACACATGCTGGTAGACAATTGTGCAATGCAGTTAGTCAAAGACCCGAGACAGTTTGATGTGATTTTAACAGAGAATATGTTTGGGGATATTCTTTCAGATGAAGCAAGTATGGTGACAGGCTCCATCGGAATGCTGGCAAGTGCAAGTCTGAATGAGACAAAATTCGGTCTCTATGAGCCGAGCGGCGGTTCCGCACCGGACATTGCAGGAAAAGGCATTGCCAATCCGATCGCTACAATTTTGTCCGCGGCTATGATGTTAAGATACAGTTTTGATCTGGACGAAGAAGCAGATGCGATTGAGGCGGCAGTTGCGGAAGTCCTTAAGAAAGGATACCGCACGATTGATATCATGTCCGAAGGAAAGACACAGGTTGGCACAGCCAAGATGGGTGATCTGATCTGCAGCTTCATCTAAGAACAGGATAAAATGATAATCAGGTAAACTGCAAATGTAGATTTAGGACGTAGTCCTTTCAAGACATACTACGTCCCCAGGAGGTAAATATGAGAAGTGATACAGTTACAAAAGGGAAGCAGCAGGCGCCGCACCGTTCTTTATTTAATGCGCTTGGGCTGACGAAGGAAGAGATGGACAGACCATTAGTCGGTATTGTCAGCTCTTATAATGAGATTGTTCCGGGTCACATA
>CALFCS010000088.1 GCA_937950565.1 uncultured Lachnospiraceae bacterium | reverse complement strand
CATATGCGGAATCTTCCTCACTATAAACACAGCTTACATTTGATACGCTGTTTCCGCCTGCATCGATTCTGACATAACGCGGGTTTGTAAAACTAGTCAAATCTTTCGAATCATAGAGAAATACGTAACCACTGCTGTGATTATCGTCAGCAATCGCTCCATATGTGCCGTCTGCTTTACGGAAGAACACCGGGCTTCCCATCATCTTTGTACCTTTGGAAGGGTAAAGAATGGGCTGGTTATTATTTAATGCCTGATAGGTCTTTCCTTTATCCTCGCTATATCCAATATGAAGGGCATCTGTACGGTCTATATTTCCACTTCTGACGTAAGTAAGAATTCTCCCATACGGCTCCTGGGCAACAGTAAGGGAAAATGTCTTTTCTTTTGTCACACCCTGATATGTTACAGAAGCAGTCAACGTTACCGGTTTGTCACCGCTTCCATAATCCGGTCTCATCACCGTCCCGTCTGCTTTCAGGACCGTCTCATCACTGGTTTTCCATATGACAGAAGTCTCATTGCCAATACTGGAAGGAAGCTCCAGATTCTCCGTAAGGATGGTCGGTCTGACAGTGAGGCTTTCCATATAATAAGTAAGCCATCCGTCCGCTGTATCTGGAAGCACGGTTAACGGAAATTCTTTTGTCACACTTTTTCCGGCAAGCATTAATGTCGCAGTCAGCGTTACCTGCTTTTCCCCACCTGCTGGAAGCGTTACTCTTCCTCTGGAATCCAGATACTCACTATTGCTGCTCCAGGTAATCTTAGAACCGTTCAATCCTGCTGTTGGAAGGCTGATATCCTCCATGACATACTTATACGGAAGCGTCAGATGCTCCATGTCCTCCTGAAGCGCCTGATTAACTGCTTCTTCATCTCCAAGCCCTTCATAGTAAATCTCTGCAATCCCCTGGTGGTCTTTGCTATAAGTGTAGACCCGTACGTCCCGGACTCCTCCCTGATAAAACTTATCCGGATATGTAGACTTGCCAATATAAGAGAGAAGGTTTGTACCAAAATCACTCACATTCCGGCTCGTTTCCACGCTCCCAACCAGTGTATTATTATAATAGGCAGTGATACTTCCCGGCTGAATGACCGTTGTATATAATGCCCACTGAGCATCCGTCTTCGGGCCCGCAATGCCGTTTGCAGCCATTGTCGGACTGATTCCATACTCTGTATTGTACGGTGCACCCGTATCTTCTGAATTTGTAATAACTGATTTATAATAGCCATTCGGATTACACGGATTCAGGAGCCAGTAATTTGAAGCATTTCCAAGGAACATCGCCGCATAATTACTTGCTCCAGTTTCATTTTTCAGCCACAGAGAAATGGTCAGCGTATCCTGGTTATCAAAAGTTCCCGTCGGAATCTCCACATATGACGCATCGCTGCCCGATGCCCCGCCCGGCAGACTCAGTTCATTTCCTGCAATACTGTATCCATTACCCTGAATCGTACCGTTATGTCCATTTCCGGAAATATCTGTAACTGCCGTTCCAGTTACCTGCGAAAAATCATAATGAAGATACGGCTTCCCTCCGTCTGCCGGAACCATCGCAGTAAATGTCTTCGTATCTGTTACCGTCCCGAGGAACACGGTTGCAGTAAGAGTAACCGTTTTATCCTCTGATGCCGGCGTTACCGTACCATCTGCAGCAATCACAGATGGATTCGAAGATTCCCATGTAACCGTTGTCCCATATCCGGCTGTATCCGGAAGTACCAGATCCGATGTCACACCATTTAAGTTCTCTAAAGTCAGGTTCTCCTTTGCATTCTGCACAACAATGGTCTTCGTATTGTCTGCCGGAGCTTCCCCCATAATCATCTGGATTTCTTCTTCTGTAAGCGCTTCTCCATAAATACAGACATCCTGAAAGCTCCCTTGAAATGGCCAGTCGCCCAAATAATTAGAGCGTCCGATATAAGCCTCCAGATTTTCACCAAAACTTGTCACTGTTTTCGTTTTTACCGCTGTTCCAATACATTTTCCATTAATGTATCCAATCAGCGATGTCGGTGTGATCACTGTAGTATAATGCGTCCATACACTTTTATTTCCGTCTGTTGCCGTCTCGTTCAATTTTACCTCAGAATTATATGGTGCATTCACATTGTCAGAATCCGTAAATGCCGATTTAAAACATTTTTCAGGACTACATGGATTAAACAGCCAGTAATGAAGCGGCATATTATTACTCTGTGCGGCAGTTCCAAAGAAAAGTGCCGACCAGTTTCCCGGATTCACTTCCGTCTTTATCCATGCCGATATCGTCAAATTCTCCTGCCCTGCAAACATCTCTCCCGGAATACTGACATAATTTGTACTGCTGTTGTTTCCACCCGGCAGAATCATTCCTGCGTCATTATCCGTTCCAAATGTCACATTACCTACAAGGTTTCCGTTTCGGTTATTCCCGGAACTGTCCTGCACATCATTCAAAAGCTCGTACCGTGCAAGAAGCGTTCTGGCCTTTTCCTCTTCTCCCGCTGCCTTTACGGCAGGGCTGCTAAAAGAGAGATTTCCTGCCACCAGCACAAAAGCAAGAATCCCTGCCAAAGTCCTTTTTTGTCTTTGCTTTTTCCGTTTTTTCACTCTGTTCTCCTCTCATTCCTTCAATTTTGTTCGTCCCCTGTTTATACTCCTGTAAATTTTATATATACTTCAAATAATTGAACTTTTACTGCCTTCTTTCTGCAAACACCCACGATAATATTTCTTGCATTTTCTATCATGAAAATTTATACTTTTCATTAAGAACAGAAAATTTATAAAGGTGGATTCCATATGCTTAATTTTTATACTGTAATTATTTTAGAAACTATTTTTCTGATGATAATTCTTGGGATAATGGCCAATACCAACGATTTGCTTTCTGAGCAGAAACGAAAGATGTTTTTCGTCTTGTTCTCCATCGTTATTTTTGCCATCATCGCGGAATGGTCAGGCAGCATGACCGCTTCCTTCGGCGAAAGATTCCGACAATTCCATATTTGGACCAAGGTAGTGGAGCTTTCCCTGACTCCGGTCGTTCCTTTCCTGTGTGCAGAAATCTTAAACCAGTCCGCAAGGTTTTCCAGAAAAACCCGGTGGTTTCACTATATCCTGATTCTTCATACCGGTCTGGAAATTTTATCTGCCTTTGGAAAATTTATATTCTATGTTGACAACAGCGGGGTCTTTCATCATGGTCCCTTTTATTGGATTTACCTGGTAACTTATCTGGGCGGCGCCGTCTATGTATTATGGAGCGGCCATCATGTCAGCCGGCAATATCAGAACCGGAACCGGGTGTTATTAATTCTGATGCTTGCTTATTTGATGTTTGGTATTGCGGCAAATCAGCTTGACAAAAGTATCAAATCAGCCTGGCTTACAGTTGCCATCGTTGTAACACTGATTTATATTTTTTACAATGATATGATACAGCGTATAGACGAAATGACAATGCTTCTCAACCGGACAAGCTACGACAACCGGCTGCCGCGGCTGCATGATCCTGTCATCATCCAGCTTTTTGACGTTGATTTTTTCAAATCAGTCAATGACGAATATGGTCATCTCTATGGCGACCACTGTCTGCAGACAATTGGCAGAATTATCCGAAGCACCTATGAAAAATCCGGAAGATGCTATCGGATTGGAGGCGATGAATTCTGTGTAATCCTGGATTCACCTGACTGTCCGATAACCGAATTGAACACCTGCTTCTTTTCTGCCATGGAAAAACACCGTGAAACAGATTCCCATTTTCCATATGTTTCCGTGGGATACGCCCTGTACGAGCCTTCCAAACAAAGCATTGAAGACGCTATCCGCACAGCAGATTCCGTCATGTACCGCTATAAAGAGCGTAACAAAATCAAATATGGTCCGATTACATTCCCTGATCTTCACGAAAATGCACCGTCAGTCAGACAAGTACTGGCAAGAAGCCAGAATCCTGCCAGGGAAGAAACCCTGGACACCAGCGGACTCACCGACCGGATATTTGACGCTTTTTCCGGCACCACCAAGCGGGGCTATCTTTATCTCTGTAATATGTCTACAAATGTCTCCCGCTGGTCTGTGGCTGCAGTAGATTATTTCGGTCTCCCAGGCGAATACATGCTTGATGCCGGAAAAATCTGGGAATCATGCATTCACCCACAGGACAGAGAAATGTACCGGGAAAACATCGAAGACGTTTTTTCCGGGCGCAGTTCCGTCCATGAGCTGGAATACCGGGTCAAAAACCGTCTGGGAGAATATGTTGTCTGTACCTGCCGGGGCATGGTACTAAAGGGAAACGGCACAGAACCTGATTTATTCGCCGGCACCATCATCAACCATGGGATTGTTGATGATGTGGATCCTGTTACCAATCTGCACAACAATGCAGAATTTACCAAGAGTGTCCACCGCCTGATTGAAGAACGCACAGAAGCCTGCGTCATCAAACTGGGAATTGAACATTTCCGCCATATCAATGCAATGTATGGCCAACAAGGCGGGAATCAGGTGCTTCGGCTCTTCGGAATGGAGCTTACAGAACTCATCGAAGGAAATGGACGCGTATTCCGTCTGGAAGGTGCAAAATTCGCATTATACTTATACAATACCAGCCGGAATGAAGCGCTTGAATTTTACCATCGGATTCGTGAAATTGCTGAGAATAAAATCTGCATCAACAGCTTCCAGATTCCGCTGAGCATCTACGGAGGCGCCGTACAGCTTGACAACCGTCATGCTTATAATGATTATATTGTACGCAGTGGTCTTATCTATGCCATGGAACAGTCTCTTGAAAATTACCGCAGCGAACTGGTCTTCATGGAAGATATCCGCCAGGCCGTTGATATTGAAAATATTAAACTCCATACGGATATTCACCGCAGCGCCATGGACGGATGCAAAAATTTCTTCCTGTACTATCAGCCGATTATCTCTTTCTCCACCGGAAAGATTATCGGCGCTGAAGTATTGCTGCGCTGGAAAAAGGAACCCTATGGCATTGTGCCGCCAGACAGCTTTATTCCATGGTTGGAAAATGATCCTGCCTTTATCCAGGTTGGAAACTGGATTCTCCGCCAGGCAATTGAAGAAACCCGCCCGCTTCGTCAGGCTGACCCACATTTCATCCTGAATGTCAATATCGCATTGATTCAGCTTGAGCACAGTGGCTTTCGCGAGGATGTCCTGGATATTCTCGCGGACACCGGATGCCCGCCGCAAAATCTGTGTCTGGAGCTTACGGAACGCTGTAAACGGCTGGATCCGGCTTTCCTTGCCGATGAATTAAAATTTTTCCGTTCCCATGGCATCACCATTGCCATTGATGATTTTGGTACAGGCTCCTCATCCCTGATGCTGTTATTACAGCTTCCTATTGATGAACTGAAGGTAGACCGATTCTTCCTTATGGAAATCTTTACGAACAAGCACTACCGCTATATGATGGAGCTTATCTTAAAAGGCTCCAGACAGGCTGGATTCCGTACGTGCGTAGAAGGTATTGAGACGCAGGAGCAATACGACTTGATTGCTTCTCTCTCCGGTGACTGCTATCAAGGTTATTACTGTTGTAAACCAATCCCTATAGAAGGATTTTTAGAATTTTACTCAAAAAACGAGACTGCTTCGGCCAAATAACGGAAATGTCTCATGATTCCTGTCGAAGCAGCCGTACATATTCCTTCGTCATCCTGCACAAATACTCCGGCTTCTTCTCCATCGCCCTTTTGGCCTCTGTAGCGGCAGAAGCACCTGCTTCTGTCTCTGCATGTGCCACCTCACTTCCCTCTGCCTGTGCTGTTGCCCCGCAGACCGTGCAGGCCCTCCTCAACTCACATACAGAACATTCCTTTGGAAGCAGCAGATACTCCATTTCTTTTCCAAGCTTTTCCCATTTTTCCATAAAATTACCCGGTTCAACGCTTATACTCGGCCTGGTCATAGTACCGCAGCACCGCAGCTCCCAGTTCCAGGTTATCCAGAACATGCTTCTTCCCGCCATGCAGCGCATCTGCTCATCCACCGGACAGTCTCCAATTTCCTCCGGAAGCCCGTTCAAAATTCTCCTGCGCTCCTCTTCCCAGTCCTTCTTTCGATTCCGGAACTGTACACATTTCCAGCTAAGAAATCCCGCCTCTTCCGGCGAAAGCCTTTCTCCAGTCTTTTTTCCTCCGCCTTCCTGCTTACGCACCGGAGGAAACATATACGATGTTAATCTGGAGGGAAGATCGTGCTCATCAATAAAAGCAAAAATCTTCTCCCTCTCCTTTGCATTTTCCCTGGTAAAGCTGACATTGACATTCACGGAAATTCCAGCTTCCTGAAGCATCAATATCGCCGCCACAGCTCTCTCATAGCCATCCCCGTAACCGCATAATTCCTCATATGCTTCTCTGGAACCGCCATACAGGGTAATGTTAATCTTTGTCGGCGGCATCTCCTTTAACCACTCCACGGTCTCCCTCGTAATCAGTGTTCCATTTGAATTAATTGAAATCACAAGCCCCAGTTTATAAAGTCCCTCGTAAATTTCCCGGAAGTCCGGTCTGAGAAACGGTTCTCCCCCGGTAAGAAGCAAAAACAGCATTCCCGCTTCCATACACGTTTTTCCAAGCGCAATCCACTCCTCTGCCGTACGAAGTCTCCCTGCTCTTTCCTGTTCCTCCTTCGATAACCGGATATAACACATTTTACAATTCATATTACAGCAGGGCGTCAATTCAAAATCTCCGGAAATCGGGACATGCCTGACTGCCGCCTTTGAATACAGATAATGTCTAATCTGCGGATTTTCCATCTGCCTCTCCGTCTGCTTTTCCATTTGTTCCTCCATCTGCTTGTTCCACAGGCTTCGCGCTCTTCTTAAGCCCTGTCACTTTACTCTTTCCTTCCTCATAATGCTTGGAAGTAATCTCAATCGTCTCACCGGCCGGAAGCTCCTCTGGTGTAACCCGGTATGCGATTCCGCCCGGATAAGCATGTCCGCCCAGCCAATTCTTATAGATAATCTGCACTCCTTCCAGAGCCGACCCGCCGTTATTTGTCACATATATTTTCCCGTCCTGCTCCACGATATCCAGCGCAGAAAGCTCACCATTCTCTTCTAGGAATCCAAAATTATCACTCACAATTTTATAAACTCCGTCTTTTCGGAACTTCTTGCCTTCCAGCTCCTGTGCAAGCACCGTTCCTCCAGAGGGAAGCGCTGACACCTGGAACTGATAGCTCTCTCCCTTTTCATCCTCAATCTGAAGCTGCATAACCTCTAATGTATCTTCTGCGGTATTTGTCAGAAGCAGGCTGAAAATATCCTTCTTCTCCTTATTTTCTCCATCCTCATAGAATATACCGTCGTAGCTTCCTGCATATTCCAGAAGGACTTCCGGATTCGTTAAATTTCCTTCCAGGACAGTATCTGCATCTTCTCCTTCAAATCCGGGAAACAGGTTAATCGTCATATACTCCTCGATTCCCTCGGCTTTTTCCTCTTTCTTACCTCTTCCGACAAGAATCAAAATAATCACAGCAACCGCTGCAATACAGAGAATTCCGCCTGCAAGAAGATACTTTTTCTTCTTACTCATTTCTTTCTGCTCTGTCTTCACTTCTTTCGTTTGTCTCATTTTATTCCCGTATCTCCTCCCTGCAGCAGACCATAAAGATATTCTACCGCACTTTCGTCTTTCCTGCACCGGTAATGATATACCGGAATGCGCTCCGCAACTGCAAAAAGCAGCTCCGCCTGCTTCCTTTTCATTTCCTCGTCCATATAAGAAAATGTACTTTCTTTCAGAAGCGGGAACAGACATTTTCTTCCCACAAGTCTGTGAATCTGATTCTCTTCTCCCTGCTCCAGCACGATCACTGCCCTTACAGGCGACTGATAATTCCGGTAAATATGGGAAGAGCCTGCACAGGGCGAGCCGGAGGCAAAAATCGTCCCATCCTTCTCATAAAGAATCGTCCGGTCCCCATTCATGATTTTACCATATCCACATCCTTCCCAGAGCCCTGCCTGCGTAGATTTGCCGATTCCGGAAGGTCCGGTAAAAAGAACAGCCCCCGACTTCGTCTCGACATAAGAAGCATGCAACATAATCCGCCCTCTCAGATAAAGCATTTCATCAAATGCCATATAAAAAAATGGATTCTCCACCTTCGGGAAAATATTTCTCATCTTCTCCGGAAGCCAAATCGTATACGCATCTGAACAATCCTTTCTGCGCATAAGCGTCGTTGCATTCTCCCAGTCCCCTGCAATATATGGAAATGTGCGATAACGAAAAACAGCATCCTCTTCCACACGATACCTGTCTTCCTCATGCAAAAGTATTTCCCCGGATGTATTCCTGTCGGGCTTTCCCACTACAATTCGAACGACAAGCTCCGGAACATCTTCCCCGCTTCTCAGAAACGGCCTGTAACGCTCGCTGAACGTTAACGGTATTTCCGATATCCAGTACATCGGTATTTCTGCAATGTTAAAATGATACTGGTACTCCACAATCTTCCTCCCGGATTCCGTTGATTTATCACAACTATTTTAACTGAAAGGCGAAACAGAAACAAGTCCGTCTCTGTTTCGCCTGTTTATTTGTTATGACAAATAAGCTATCGTCTGCTGGGTATGATAACAAATACCATCCCACCCCGCTTCCAGCTTATCAAAAGGCACCTCACAATTTTCTGATGCAAGAAATAATCCCGAGCCTTCCAATGATGTTCCTCCCAGATAGCACTCATCGCCCTTAAGAGTTGCAACCATTCCGCATCCGGCAGCAATTACCTCGCTTACCGTAAAGTCCTCTATAACAATCATTGGTTTTTGATATGTTTTCTTCATATTTCCTCTTCCTCCCACTTTCAGATATTAGCGCTCCAGAAATCTCTGGATCATCGCTGCGCACTCTGCACGGTTTGCATATCCCTGTGGATTGATTTTTCCATTATCGCCTTTAATCAATCCCTCTCCGACCGCCCATGCAACTGCATCCTCCGCAAATGCACTGACCTGTCCGCTGTCTGCAAACTTTGTCATATCAGAGTTCTTCTTTACATCCTCACCCTTATACTGTGCATAACGGTACAGCATTGTTGCGATCTGTTCGCGGGTAATCATATCTACAGGTCCGAAATAACCTTTTCTTGAATCATCCGTATATCCTGTAATGATTCCCTGTTCCTTACTGCTCGCCCACATAACTGCATCTGTATAGAACTGCTTATCAGCTACATCCTTGAAAACTGCCTGATATTCTACCTTCGGACTTCCTGCCATCCGGTGAAGGATTACGGCAAACTGTGCCCTGCAGATTGTCTCCTCTGCTCCAAAATGTCGCTCATCCAGACCAGTCATAACCTCTTTCTGATACAAATATCGTACATAAGGCTCATACCAGCTATCTGCCGGAACATCTACAAACGGGAGCTCTTTTACCGGTTTCTCCGGCTCCTGAATATCTGTATTACCGTCATCCGGTTTCTTATCCGGCTCCTGGATATCCGGCTGTTGATCCTCTGTATTACCATCATCCGGCTCCTGAATATCCGGCTGCTTCTCCGACTCACCCATATATACCATACGCATCAGGCTGTATGTTGCTTCTAATGCCTCCGTCGATATATTATTCTTATTAATTGCTCGCAAAGTATATCCTCTTACTTTCACATTTGTTAATGATACCATACTATCCCCTGTAGATGCAAGAATAATCATACGTCCATCCGGAACAGCCCGGCAATTATCAATCATAATTTCACGATACATCGGTGTATAGGTTTCAATCGTTCTTACTTTCTTGTTGAGTGTATTATCTTTCGTAACATACGGGACTGTAACTTCTGCCGCGCCCTTCTGGTCATCGGAAACCTTCTTCATCTCTATCTGAATCGTTCTCTCAGCCTTCGGAACTGCGGTAATCGGAGTTGCGACAAACGCAATTGCACTGCCCTTCGCAAGGTACACTTCATTGTTCGGTCCACATTTCAGAACATCCTTCAAATCCTGTATCTTATCATTTACAGAACCTTCGATATTCTCTACCTGTGTTTGCCCCTGTCCATACACAATGCTTCCAGTATCTTCATCAAAACTAACCAAGGAAACCTGTGATTCTTCTGTCGTCAGTACCGGAGAATCTCCTGTTCCGCCTTCACTGCCTTCCGTCTGCGTATCCTCCAGATATTTGCTGCCAAATGTTACGCCGCCAAGCAGGAGCTCCCTGATTTCTGCTTCTTCCGCCTGATACTCATTTTTCTTATAAAGTCCTGTAATCTCTGTCTTCTCATTCGCTTTCCCTGAGCCAGCCGGATTATAAATACGGATTCCATCAATATATACCGTGTCATTTGTCTTCGTCTCATCGGTACTAACCTTTGTCTTCAATACCTTAACCGTCACGTGATAACTGCCATATGGAAGATTTTTAATACTTATGATTGGAAGCTGATACAGTTTACCATTTGCGTAGTATGTATCAACAATTTTACTCTTCACAACCTTACCGGTTTCTGCAATAATACTTCCGTCTTCATTTTTGGTTTCTTTGTATTCCTTGAGCACAACCATAACGCCTGCTGTATCTGCAGTCGTCCTTCCTACCACATCCAGTCCGGTTCCCGTAAATGTAAACGTCATCTTTCCTTGATTACCACTTGTCGCTGTGAGCTTTGTACTGCTTCCCGCACTGTCGAGTGTCGCCTGGCTAACCATCTCATCCGTATCATAAAGACCCTTTACCTCATCTGCAGTAAGTGCCTTGTCGTAGATGCGGACGTCACGAACATCGCCCTGATAGTAATCTGCCGGATAACCTGAATGTCCAATATACAATGCTGGATTATCACTCAACAAATCGGAAATATTAACTCCCGTATTATCATTCGTACCCACTGATGCCCCATTGTAATAAGCTGTAAACTTTCCGTCCTCCATAACCATAGTATACAAAGCCCATTTTGAAGAATCAGTGACAGCATGTCCCAAATTTTTCTCACCGCCTGCATTATCTTTTTTTACAAATGCTCTTAAAGCGGTTAGATCATTATATGGATTTAACATCCAATAACTCGTCTGTCCACTTCCCAGATAAAAGGCTGCATTCTCTACTGCTGCCCTTTCCGTTTTTAACCACATGGAAACCGTCATTGCGGTTTTATTCCTGGCAATATCTGGTGACATCTCAAGATATGGCTTATCTGCCCCGTTCTCAGCTCCTGGAAGGGTCAAGACATCACCATTAATTGTTGCACTGCTTCCAACCACTGTTGCATCATTTCCATTACCGGAAACATCTGGTATAACTGTCTGATTTGCAACCGCACCTGTTGCATCTTTCTTCACTTTTGAGAAATCATATGCTACAAGCAGATTCTTATTAAAATCATAAGTTTTTTTCTGGTTCGTGATATACGCTTCGTCATACCCATATATTTCTTTCTGGTCATTAGACTGCATCAGATTTTTATTTCTGTTGCCAGCAACCGCATGATCTCCTCCCACCGTAATTGCCTCAAAATCATCTTCGTAATAGACAACCTCAGCCGGAACTACCGTAATCGTACCTTTCAGGCGTACGCCTGATTCTGGCTTCTCCTCAGCAGTATTCCCAAGGTCCGTTGCCAGATCTTTCTTTACATCAACACGGTAATCATATACGTCTCTATTCTCCATAATTTTACTGGACTTGTAGACCAGACTCATATTTCCTGCAGTCCAGGTAAGCGCCGATCTGCCATTTGCAGCTGACTCCATACTATAATTTGCCCAATTATAGTCTTTCCCGGAAGGGAAGCTCTGTCCATAAGCCTGCCGGACTCCTTTATATTCTCTTGGGGCCTTTACACTGGCATACTCTGGCTTAACTCCTGAGATTGTATACTTATCAGTCTCACCTTCAAGCAGCTGGATACCCAGGCTGCTGTCTCCAGTCTGATTCAAGTCAACCGGAAGACCGTAATCCAATACATACGCTTTATTATCCGCAGTATATACATGCACAACCGCACTGCTTACTTCCTCACTGTTATTCGTTTTATAATAAACAACAATGTTACCTAGAATCTTTCCGGTAAAATCAATTCCATTATCCGTCTTCTCAGCCTTGCATTCATCATCATCCAGTTTATCATTTGTAAGAGGGTTACCATCCTTATCACAAAGATTCTGAATGTCCCCAATTGGTAAAGTTGTTTTATGGGCCTGCCATGCAAAAAATTCGGTGTCATTCTTCTTCATATTTTTAATCTGAGCCTCTTGCTCCACATCTGCCTCAACTTCACCTGACACCTCGTTCGGACCTACTACCTGATAAAAATTATTATTTGCTTTATCTTCATCGGTGTTATAGTTCACATTTGTCTTATCCAGGTCTTCCTGGAAAGAATACTTTGTCTGCACCGGGACACCTGTAATAACTGCCGTCTCCCCTGCTTTCAGCCGAATGTAGCCGTCCGCATCAGTAGCAGCATCCTCAGAAGTCCCATCTGTATGTTTCAGCGTATAAGAACCTGTATAAGTTTGTTCGCCGCCACCGAAACCGAACAGATCAGAATATACCAGACGGAAATAGAAAATATCTTCTACCCCACCTTTATTTATAGGATTTCCAAGTACATTTTTCGTAATGGAAACAGTACCTGTCCGCACCTCATTCGTATATTCAGCCCTCAAGGTTGTGCGGCTTTCCCCATCTTCTACAGTACTGACATCTCCATCCTTATTCTGGAAATAAAACTGTCCGGGAGTATTCTTATCGTATACAGACTGATCATCATCAACATATGCTTCACCGCCTGCGTCTCCGGTACTTTCTCCCAGCACTTCTCCTTTTGTATCATAAAGTACCCACGAGGTCTTATATTTATTAGCGTCTACTGTCTGCTTCACAGTAAAGGCACTTCCCACCGTCTGCAGAAATGCCGCCTTATCATCAGTTGATCCTCGCGGTGATAAAATCGCTGACTGACCGCTTGATAACTGCAGTCGACCATTCAAAATCGTTCCTTCTGTATATCCATCACCCTTATTATAGGAAACTGTCTCTTCATGCACCGGCTTCATTGTAATGGAACTCAAGTCTGTATAATTTGACCCTACATCAACCTGAAATCTCGCCTTAGCAATAATTTCATCCATCCCCGTTTTAAATGCCGGATTTACTTTATCCGTATTCACTTCTGTCTTAACAGAAAGGGAATTCTCCTGTGGGAAGTTAAACTTAATTCTTAAGTTTCCTTCCAGCTTACCTCTTTCCGTATAGTAGATTACTGCCGTGTGCTTTACAGACGGGTCAGAGAAATCCAGCCCCAGATCTTCAAAGGTTGTTGTAACGGAATGATCTGCATTCGCTTCATTTCCTCCTGGTCTTGAAAGATCAAAAGGTTTTCTTGCCACCGCCTCAGCATAAGTCTCATTATAACGCACAGATTCAATAGTCGCCTTCTGTTCAGCAAAATTGATACTACCTTTGCACTGTCCATGGGAACCACCCATATCAAGAGCAAGTTTTCCGTCAATATAGAGCCAGAAATCATCATCCCCATTAAATTCAAATATAATCGGAACTCTTCCGCCGGATGGATTCTTTACATTTTCCAGCTTTCCATCATACGTCGTATAAAAGTCAAATTCCATCTTTGCTGCGAATCCGCAGTTCTCTATATCCTTTGTATCCCCATTTTTATTAAATGGCAGGAAGCTGACACCATCAAGTCCTACATCATTCGTTCCACGTCTTGCATCATAACATTGATTATCTGAAACCCATTTTACCGTATTATCCACATCATCCGTAATCTGGATTGTCTCTTCATGTTCATTTCCACTATCAAAATTATAATACTTTACTCCTGTTTCAGAATCCTCAGTCGTTCCGAACGGCATCAGAACATTTCTGTAAATGTTCATATAGACGTCTCCGTGGTCATCTGCTGCTAATGCACCCTCCACTTCATCAAAATATGGTGTTGTCTTACCGCCAATACTTAACATTCCACTTGTGAGGTCCTTATCCACAATGCCCATCGTCGAGCTTTTCGCAAATTGATGTGAATGAGCGCTCCAAAGTGCACCATAATAATTCTGTCCATATCTTGTCCACTGTGCACCTTCCTTCGGTTCATATGCATAATGTGCCAGATTTGAATTATTATTCGGATTACTGTCATATCCCCTGTAAGCTTCATCCAAGCTGTAGAAATCACCCCAGTAGATTGGATGGTATGCCTGGCTCTTCAAATTCGACTCCGGATCACCAGCATCTGTCGCCGGAAGTGTCAGATTGTTTCTCCAATATGCGTCAATCGCATTATTGAACTGCACAAATTCTGCCTCACTGCTGACAATTTTCTTTCCGTCATCTGCCGGATTATTATCATCAACAATATTTCCATCTGCATCATACATGATATAGCTGTTCGCATCATAGTTACCCTTTCCCTCACGCTCCGGATCAGACAGATAATCATACCAGGTGGAATTAACTGTGAACAGCTTATTTCCTTCCTCATCTTTTACTTCCTTCTGCTTTGACACTACTTCATTGTATACATAAATCTTAACCTTAGTTGTTGCACCATTATAAGACAGTGTCACCTCCTGAGCGCCAAGGGTAGACTTATAACCTTTCACTTCATACTGCCCCGGCTCGAGCGTAACTGTCTTGTCACCAATATCAGCTTTTACAACTAACTCTTCCTGCAGATGACCTGCCAGCACTTTAATATAATGACCATCTGTCTCCGGATTTCCATTCGACTCTACCATCACCGCATCTGCTGCAGGCTCCGCAGTAAGTGTTGCCGCCTGTGGGTGGATTGCACCTTTATAAATTCGGAAATTATCAAGATAGCCATCATAATACTCACCGTTTCCCCAATTTGCTTTTCCGATTTGAGCAATTCCACTGGCGCTTCCACCATCCACACTTTGTGTTACAATATCAGCAAGCGAATGGCAGCTTCTTATCTCATCCTGTTCCACACCATTGATATAAAGCGTTGTCTTTTCCCCATCAATAACCAGGTCAATATGCCGCCATTGATTCTGGTAATCTGTTGTGTCCTTACTAATATAAGGAAGGCGGGTTCCGGTAGTATTCTTCCAGGACTGCACATCCATATGTGTGGTGCTTTCCCTTACACCCAGATAATTTTCTTTGTTAAAATTTTGAGCATTGCTATTCGGAGCCGCATAAAAGGACCAGCTTCCATTCACGCCTTCTTCCGTCTTATAAGGCTTACTATCATAAGAAATAGTGAGTGCATCATGATTTCTCAGCGGTGTCCCGTTTTTCTGAGTAAGATTCAGATGTGTCTTATTCTTCTCGCTCAGATACAGCTCTGTACTGCCATCGCCATCCGTATCATAGATAAGGAACGGTCTTGCCACAGCCTTGATGGTATCTCCCTCTTTATAACAGAAACCGTTATCTCTGTCATTAAAATTAAAATCTGCAATACAGGATGCAGAGGTTACCGCAACATTGGAATAAACATTTGCCACATCATCCGCCGTTAATGCACCGTTATAAATCCGGAAGTTATCCAGCATACCATTATAGAACTCACCAGCTCCCCAGTTTGCGCGTCCAATCTGGAAGATACCCCCGGATTCACCGAGAATTTCTTTCATGGTGGCAAGATTTGTCATACCATGTACCGCACCATGCTCATCTACTTTCTGTCCATCCACATAAAAATAAGTATTATCCTTGTCCAATACAACTGCAACCTGTTTCCATGTTCCGGTAACAGGAGTCGAAGAAGTAGCAGCTCCACCTGTACTCAGAATAATATCTCCCTTTCCGGTCGATGTGTCTGCATATCTGGAAACTTCTGTTGTGCTTCCCGGGATTTCACACATGCCAATATAATTTCTATCATCAACTGCATTCTTCTGCGCATCAACATCTTTTGCAGCATAAAATGGCCAGTAATGCTTGCCGGCATCTGCTTCGAGATAACTGTCAAATACAATTGTTGCAGACTCCAAGCCCTTCAGAATCGGAGAACCATCTCCCTGTGTAACATACAGAGTCTGCTCTCTTCCTCTAAAATCCAGCGCCTTTCCCTCTGTTCCCCAAACCTTGCTCTGATCCACATTGGTACCCGGGGTTGCTTTTGCATTACCAGTCTTATCGGTATATGTATAGTCAGCATTCCGCTCTTTAAAATCAAAATCTGCAAGAAGATTAACTCCATCTGCAGAAGCCGTTCCGGCAACCTGCCCCGCCGTAAGCGCCCTATCGTATACCTGGAAATTGTCAATTAATCCATTATAATACTCTCCGTCATTCCAGTTCGCTTTCCCAAGCCAAAAAACACTATCATTTCCCAATATAGAAGATAATGAGGCCGCATTCGCATTCTCTACCGTTCCAAGAAGCTCGCCATTCATATAAAGAGAAATTGTAGTCGCATCTACAACAACCGCCATTCTCTTCCATTTCTTCGCAGTGTTCATAGCCTGAATTTTTGCTTTGTTCGCATCGTCTAACTGCAATACCATGGAGGATGCATCTTTATCCACCCGCTGATTATTAAACTTTTCTACTGTTCCGGCAGCTTCCAGAATTCCAAAATATTTCAGGGCACTCTCGTCATTTTTATTTGCTCCATCACTGTCTGCATAAAATGCCCATGTTGTTCCGTCATTTCCCGCGTGGTAACTATCATATATAATCGTAATATTATCCTTACCTGCCAGCAATGGAGTCCCATCTGTCTTTGTAATAGATACCCATCTATTATCCCGCAAATCGAGATAACGGTTCTTGTCCGTTAATTGGTATGCCTCATCCATTGCAGCCGTACCCATTGTCGCTTTATCCGTCCCCGATTCCTCCCCTGCTTTTGTAAAATAGGAAGGATCATTTTTCATTCCGTACCCCTTCAGATTATCCTGATTGAAATCCAACTCATAAAAGGGTGTCTGCGACGTACCAATCGGTCCGGTCGCTGTCTGCGCCGACACCGGGAGCTGTACGCTTGTTACAAGAAGAGCCGCCGCCAGAAATGCCGCGCTGATTCTCCTCCACCTCAAGGTCCTTTTTCCTTTCATTTTGCATTCTCCTTTACCGTTTTCAAAAAATATTAATTATTATAATAATAACATTCGAGAAAAAGAAAAACCACATACCAAAGTATGTAGTTTTCCTTTATTTTTCAACTATTTATATCATAAGATTTCCTATATTTTTTAAAAAGAAAAAGTGTAAAACCTTAATAATTAAATAAAGACTTTACACCTTATGTTTGTGGTTATTTGTTCAGTTGTTACATTTCATACTCTTCTGTCGGAATCCCCATGGATGCTAATTTGTTTTTTACGACTCTCAATTGATACTCCAACTCTGGATTATTTCCAGTATCCGCTTTCTTAATACGCTGCAAATTTACATAATAATCAATAGTAATTTGTTTTAATTCATCTAATGTCATACCTTCTGCCATCCTTTGATCACCCCTTATACTAAGATAAATATATTATAAGGGCTTTAATATAAAGTGTAAAGCCTTTATTCAGTTATCAAGATGCTTTGCATCTGGAAGTACCAGATATAATACATCTTTCATCTTAATACAAAAACTCCTGCAGGTTCTTTTTATTCGCCTCAATATCAATCTCCAGAATCTCCATCCCTTCATAATTTCCAAACTGATAGGTTCCTTCCGCCGGAACGCTTATCTGCTGCACCTTCAGATTATTTTCCGTTAGTACATCCATTGTCAATGTGTAAATATCATTGACCGCCATATTAGTCTTTACCTGTGTCATGCAGAAATTAATGATAGAAAGCACTGCCGACGGATCTCTCTGTTCCATAACCTTTCGGTAAATTCCATTCATCACACTCCTCTGCCTGCGAGTTCTCCCAAAATCATTATCCAGAGAACGGTTCCTGGCATGAGAAAGTGCCTGCGTTCCTGTGAGTGTCATCATTCCCTCCTGCATATCCGGCATTCCGTTTTTCCGGTAATATTCCGCTTCTTCAGCTGTAATAGGTACTTCTATACCACCAAGCATATCAATCACGCTTACCAGATTTTCAAAACTGATGGTTACATAATTCTGGATATCCAGTCCATATACCTTATTGATTGTATTAATCGTCAGCCCGACGCCCCCATATGCGTATGTGTGTCCCAGTCTGCTCTTCCCATAACCGTCTATCTCTACAAGAGAATCTCTTAAAAAAGAGGCCAGTGTAGCCTTGTGCTCTTTTTTATTATAAGATACCAGCATCATACTGTCTGAACGTCCCATATCACTGGAAGGGTCTCTGGAGTCTGTTCCTACCAGAAGCACATTGATCACGCTGTCATCCTTTGCCTCTTCCCTGGCGATTGCAACCTGAGAAGCCGTCGGGTCTACGTCCTCCGGGTCTACAATCTTTGCTGTTCCGGAATATAACCGCCAGAAAATCACCGCGCAGATTCCAAGCAACACAAGCAGGACTGCCAGAAGCGCTGTGATAAATATTTTCAATTTTCTATGTGTCTTATAGAATTTCTTCATCTTTCCTTCCTTTCACTTATCTTCCTTTGTCCTGAACCGCACAACAGGCTTGTTCTCACACATTCTGCGTGGATTTTCTTCAAAAAGCGCCTGCAGATATTTCCTGCTGTATTTTCTTTTTAATTTCTCGTAAGCATCCAGAAGATATGGAGTTCTTCTTCTGGGGCTGTGCGCGTCACTTGCGATTACAGATACCAGATGTTCATCAAGCATCCACTCGGCCGAAAGCTGTGCACGATGTCCGAATCTTCCCGTAACACTGCCCTTATTTACCTGGATGAAATATCCCTTTTTCTGCCACTCATACACAATCTGCGGAATCTCCTGTACAAATTCATACCTCTCCGCATGAGCAATCACCGGGCGGATTCCGATATCTGCAACCTGTTCCAGCACATCATCTGCAAATGCAGGGTCCTCCCCAAAATCAAACTCTATCAGAAGATACCGGCTTCCATTTAAAGTAAGAATCTGCCCTTCCCGAATCAGCCGCACAAGGTCGTAGGTGGCAAATACTTCCGCCCCCGGAAGAATCTGCACCGGAATCTTCGCCTGCCGCACCGCCTCTGCCGCCCGGCGGAATCTATCCTTATATTCTTCACCAAGATAATTGCTGTATCCGCCCGGGATATTGCAGTGAGGAGTGGCAACCATAGCCGTCACACCGATATCCGCCGCCATCCTTACCATTTCTAATGTATCCTGAATATTCGAAGCGCCATCATCAGCTCCCGGTAAAATATGTGTATGTATATCAATCATTTTTCCTGATTATCCTTTATCTTCTTTTCTAAAAATCCATCGCCATCCGTGCGGCTTCCTCTTCCGAAAGCTGCACCAGTTCTTTGTCCATCACCCGGTATACACGCTGACACAGATTCAGCACGCTCGGACGATGCGTCGTCACAATACAAGTCTTATCAGGCCTTCTCCTAATAATATTGCGGAGCACCTTTCTTTCTGTTGCTACATCAAGCGCTGAGGTCGCTTCGTCCAGAAGAAGAACCGGTGCGTCCTTTAGCACTGCCCTTGCAATTGCAATCCTTTGTGCCTGTCCTTCCGAAAGCCCTCGTCCTCTTTCCCCTACACTGCTGTAGAGCCCTTCCGGCATTTTTTCCACAAATTCCCATGCACATGCTGTCTGAAGCGCCGAGATGATTTCTTCATCTGTGGCATCCTCTTTTACCATCCGCATATTCTCAGCTACCGTTCCCCCAAGAATTGTATTTCCCTGAGGCACATAAGAAAACAAATACCTTGTCTGTACTCCCAGTTCCATCTCCCGGCCGGAAACACCCGCAAGAACGGCCTCCCCCTTCTGCGGTTTTACTAACCCGAGAATCAGCCGGATCATCGTTGTCTTTCCTTCACCGGATGGCCCGACCAGCGCTGTTATCTCTCCCGGATTCGCCAGAAAAGACGCATCTGTAAGAATCTCCTGTCCATGAGTATAAGCAAATTCTATCCCCTTCATCTGAATCTTTAAGCCTTCTTTGGGGTATTCTCTTGTATCCGGATTTTCCGTAACCTGCACTTCCTTGGGAAGCTCTGTAATCTCCCGGATTCTCCTCGCGGAAATCGAGCTGTTTAAAAATGCCGGAATAACAGATACGCTTTGATTGAACGCTGAAGACAAACTACTTCTCTGCTGCAAAAACAACGTCATTGTTCCATAAGTAATCTCATGCGTCCATAACCGGAACAGGCAGTAGAAAAATGCCACAAACTGCATCACCAACCCCATTACGGACAGCAAAATATTACTTTTAATTGTAAACATATTATACCGCAGCGCGATATCCCGGAATCCCGCCTGCCTGTGCCGCATTTTCCGGCTGTAAAAGGATGTGATTCCAAAAGATTTGATCGTATCATAATTATAAAATGCTTCCACCTCAAAGGTCATCAGCTCACTGCTGGATTCCCGAACCTTCTTCCCATATTCCCGCTGCTTTCCCAGCAAAAACCGGGAACACAAAAGCATAACCGGAGCGCTTCCAAGCGCAATCACCGCCATAATCCAGTCATAATGGAGAATGACAAAAAAAGTAGCTGCGAACTTGTAAACGGACAAAATTACCGTAGGAAGCCAGCTTACCGCATTTCCGCTTACCGTTTTGATATCTCCGTTGAACCGATTCAGCAGATCCCCATTCGTATATGCATTCATAGCCAGCCATTCGGAAGCCATAATTTTATCAAACACATCTGCCTGAATATCATTATTGATTCGAATACTAAGCTGTGTCGATACCCGGTTGATCAGATTTTCCAGCGCCATACTGATTACAGAACTAAATACCATAATGACGACCAGCGCCCCGAGTCTGTTCATCTGATAGCCGGTAATAATATCGATCAGATATTTCCCGGCAACACTTCCCATCAGCCCGAGAGACGTACTCAGAATCCCAAGTACCACATACAGTACAATCGACTTCTTGTACCGGGTGCTGTAACCAAATATCCATTTCCAGTCATCAAAAAGCTCTGAAAAGGTCCCATCCCTCCACTTTGAAAGCAAAATGTGGACAGATGCGGCAAATGTCTTATTTTCTTTTTCCTTCTGCTCTTGTTCCTTCATGCCCTACTCCTGATTCTGCTGTATATCCACATAATAAACCTTCGAAACGGGATCACCCGTATCCACACCACTGCAAAGAACTTCCACCAGAAATCCTCCGCGCCAATCCATTTTCCTTTCCTGCGTACCCGGAGGACAACCGCAAATATGCATTCCCTCTCTATGGGTCCTTCTATCTCCTGCTGGGCATCTCCCACCAGGTAATACCCCTCTTTTTTCACCTTACAGATACGGTGCATGACATACTGACCGCTTCTTCTCTGGTAAAATACCATGTCGCCTTTTTTCAAATCCCCTGCCGGCCTTGAAAAGCAGATCACATCTCTTTCATGTACGAGAAAAGGAGACATACTCCATCCTGCCACTGGAAGGCACACTTCTTCCCCTTGTGCAGTCAGCTCCCGAAGCGCCGAAACATATTCTCTTGTGTTTATGGTCTTAATTTTCATTCAGCACACACCCCATTATATGCACCTTATATTCCGCAAGCTGTTCCAGGCCACGGAAAATAAAATCTGCACGTGCAAAATCCTTTTTCACGACAAGGAGTGCCCCGTCCACATACTGCGCCAGAATTCCTGCATCAGCAAGAAGCCCCAGAGGCGCGCTGTCGAGAATCACATAGTCTGCTTCTTCCTCCAGCGACTCAATTGCTCTTTTCATCGCAGGTGTATCGAGGAGTTCCGTTCCATCCAAAACAGCGCTTCCCGCCGGAAGATATAGAAGCTTTGGGAAATCCCGGAAATCAGCTTCTCTTCCGGAAACCACCGCTTCATTTAATTTAATTCCGCCCTTCAAATATTCAGACAATCCCTTTCGTTCCCCCAGCTGTAATACATTACTGTCTGACGGGTTGCGAAGGTCACAGTCAATCAGCGCAACCTTCTTTCCATTCTGTACAAGGGACAACGCGAGATTTACTGCTACTGTACTTTTCCCTTCATCTGCAAGTGCACTCGTAACGAGAATACTTTTTATCCCGTTTTCTCTGGCGCTGTACTCCACCTTATTACGAATAATACGAAAAGCTTCCACAAATTCCGGTTTGATTTTCTCATCCGCAATACTTGAACACACTTCCTTTTTCCGGCTTCTCTTTTTATGGTGCATTTTGGGTATCATTCCCAGGCACCGTTGATTAAGCTTCTTTGCACAATCCTCTTCCCTTCGGATTGTCTGGTTAAAAAATACAAGAACAGCAAGAAATGCAAGTCCTGCCGCCAAACCAAGCAGGCCGCCCTTTGCCGCATCTCTTTTCAACGTTTTCGGATTATCCGGCTGCGTCGGTATCTCTGTCTCATCAAGCATATTCAGCTCAACCTTCCCTACGATTACCTCCGAAACAGAAGGATAACAGTCAATCACAGCCTGCAGGGTTCTGTAAGCCCGTTCCGCATCAATATCGGTTACGGAAAGAGTTAAGAGATTTGTATTTTTTGTAACCCTTACCCGGATGCTCCCCGGCACTGCATCCATCGAAAGCTGTTCCGCCACTCTGCGCTGCAACACCCCGCTTGTCAGTATATGCGGAAATGTTTTCGCCATCTGCTCTGCGGCTGCATTATCAAAAAAGCTGCCGGAAAGCGCCTTTTCACCTTGTTCATGGGTAATATTTACCGTGAACGTAGAAGATGCAGTATATCGGGCATGATACTGCGCATTTGCCCTTATTCCAAAAAAGGCGGCGCCTGCAAGCATCAGAAATAATACCACCTTCCACATTCTGGAAAACAGCCTAAAATAATCTGACAGAAAAACGGTAATATCAATCAGATCTTCCTGCCTTTCTTTTTGCTCTTTAGTTTCTCTGTTCATGCCCCGATCCTTTCTTCTTCTCTTTCTGATACGCAGCTCCGTACCGGCCGTATTTCCCATAATGCCCGTACTTTCCATATCCATAGCCACTGTATCTTCCGTAGCCGTAACCATATCCATAACCATACCCATAACCGGATGAGAAGATATTTCTCCCGCCCACAGCATCGTTAAAGATACAGCCCATCAGGCCTTTTCCATAGTTATTAAGCATGTCAATCGCATCATTAATATATTTCACCAGCGCATCATTTTGCTTTACAACAAGAAGGGACGCGTCTGACAGACGTGCCAGTACTTCTGTATCGGAACGCCGGTAAACCGACGGTGCGTCAATAATGATCAAATCATATACCTTCCGCATTTCCTGTATAAATAAATCCATTTTTTCAGAAGAAAGCAATTCCACCGCACGGCGCAGCTTTGTCTGATTCACCAGCATATCATAGGAATAATCTTCAAAGGAAGAGACTGCCCTGCCTAAATTCTCTCCCTCTTCCAGAATCCCTCCCCAGTCTTTTACCTGCTCCGGAGGGAGATTCAGATATTCCTGTAATTTCGTATTTCTCAGATTCCCTTCTATCAGCAGAACCTTTCTGTCCTGCTTTGCCATCAGATATGCAAGATTCACCGCAAAAGTTGTCTTCCCTTCCTTTGGTATGGTACTTGTCACAAGCACTACCTTTACATCCTCATGCCGCATCTGATACAAAAGCTTCATCCGGATTTTCTTCATAGACTCCGAATATCCGAAACCAAGCGACGGCTCCGGGAAGAGAATCTTCTTCTTTTTCCTTCTTATAAAATCTCTGATATTCCGATATTTCCGCTCATGGGACAGAACCCCGATTGCCGAAGTATCGATTTTAACCGGTATTTCCATCTCATTTTTCACAGTATCCTTTATAAAAGAAAGAAATGCAATCACAGCCGCCATAACGAGTGCACCTATGAGAAATGCTTTCTCCATGATTCCCTTCTTATCAAACTGCTTATCCGGAATGGATGGATATCCGGGCTCTTCGAAGATTTCCATTACAACCTCGCCCAATACATTTTCTCCAACCTCCGGATAATGGGCAAGCATCCCTTTCAAAAGCCTGAGCGCTGTCTGAGGGCTGTCAGAGGTAACCGCCACCGTAAGGAGATTTGTCTCCGGTACAATTTTGATTCGTACCTTTCCTTCGAAAGACTTCATTCCCAGACTTTCACTTACCTTTTTCTTCAGGATATGGCTGTCCATAACAGAACGGAACACCTCCGTCATTTTCTCTGCCTTCGTCAGATTCGCATACGCTCCCCCGTTTTCCTTCGCAGAAATGACAAATGTAGTCTGGGAAGTATACGTCGGATGATAAAGAATTCTTCCACCGACATAAGACAATAAAGCCACTGAAATTCCGACAAATATCACAACCCACAGGTCATGAAGGACATCTCTTATAATACAATATATATCTATCTGCTGTTGTTCTGTATTTTTTTCCAAAGTTTCAACTCCATTCTGTCTTTACTCTACGACTACAATCATCCTGCTTTTGCCCTGCTGCATGCCATTTCTGACAATATAATCCGCATAATAAACCCCGGGCTGTGTGGTATTCACATTTCCTTGAATCTCCAGTTCTCCTTCCCGGTCTGCCCCTGCATAATAAGACAACAGGTCGAGCGAGCCATTGACGTTCAAATAAACAAGATATGCGTTGAGAGATACGTCAATCACTTCTGTTGAAGCATCATATATTTCTACCGGAAGTACAAGCTCCGACGTCTGTCCCGCACTATCTGTGACCCGGAACTCTGCAGGCCATGTGCCGGAACTCCCTTTCGTTGCTTCACTCTCCAGCGAATATTTAATCCGCATGCTCACATCCCCATCCAGCACACTCTCTGCCTGTACGGTTCCTGCTATATTCACCTCTTCCCCCTCCGAAAAGCGAAGCGGCTTCTCAAGTATAAATCTTGGTTTCTGATAATCCGTATAATGAAGCTTTCTTGCATTTCGCCCTACATTTCCCGCATCATCAATCGCCGCATATATAACCGTTCTCTCTCCGGCATCTGAAAATTCAGATATACTTTCAACAACCAGCGAATCACTGACATCACCAGACTGGTCATCTTCTGCCCGAACACCGGAGAGAAGCTTGTCTTCCCCGTCCGTCACACTGACTGTCAAAGGTTCCTCCGGGCAGCTGACAACCGGCGGATGCACGTCTCTTTCTGACCATTCATAAATTCTGAATACTGCAAATGCCGCCACCGATATAAGGAACAGCACAATACTCATATATCTGATTTTTTTCATTCGAATTATTTCTCCTTTATTTTATTTCAGGATTCCCTGTTCCTTTGCTACAAGAATCGCCTGTACCCGGCTGCTGACTCCAAGCTTTTTGTACAGACTATACAGATGTCCTTTTACCGTAGGAAGCTTTAGATTCAATGCCTTACTAATCTCATTATTTGTCATACCTTCACTGATGTCCGACAGAATAATACGCTCCATCCTTGTAAGCCTCTCCTCCGAAGCTTCTTTCCTCAGATCCGGATATGCCTTCCGGTTATTCCCTGCTTCCCGGCAGATTACATTTACATAATCTGCAAAGGGCATCCGAAGCACACTGCCATAATTATATTTCTTTTTCTGCCGCCACACCTCCGGCATATTTCTCTGCATCCATTTCATGTAATCTTCCAGTATCTCAACACCAGTCTTACCATATCCCAGATAAAACACAACATACCTGCAGTCCCCTGTTATCAGAAAGGATTCTATCACCAAAGGGAGCGCCTTGTTTTTTTGATTCTGTTTCCATTTCACTACTGCAAGCATAAAAAGTGCTTCTGCAAGAAAAAATATCCGTCTGTATGTGCGAAAGAAAGAAATCAGCTTTACCAATATTTCTTCTGATTTATCGTACTCGTTTAAATATAAATAGACTTTTGCCCTGCACCACCAGGCAATCCCGTTTTCTCCGCGTACTTCTATCGGTATTCTATTTTTCAGCTTTTCAAGCCACCATACAAGCCCCTGTCGTTCTCCGCACCTTAACAAGTGCGTATAAAAAACTGCTTCTGCATTTTTCAAGAATGGAGAATCCCAATCCCATTCAAAGGTTTCTTTTCTTTTTTCCAGATATTCCTCTATTTTCTCCTGTGGAGCTGTCCACCATAACCGTACAACCAGAAACATCCTTGCAAGCCCGGTATTATCCGGTTCGCCTTCACTCTTTTGTAAAATATTTTTTAAATATTCTTCCTCCATCACAGCTTTATCTTTTATTTCAAGCCGATACTCCGTATACGCAAATTCATATGCTTTCTGCTCTTTTTCACCCAGTCCCTCGTTCCAAATACGCGCTTTTCTTTTTATTTCTTTCTTCGTTCCGGTAAAAAGCTCAGACAAGTCCCGAATCCCACACAAAAAAGAGCAGGAATATCCTAACATATGATAAAGTCTCGTTTTCCCTGCTCTATGTGTATGCTCCTCAAGCAGACTGAGCCATTCCTCCAGACTGACAGCCGGATCTGCATATGCCAGATTCAGATAAATTTCTTCTGCCAGCTGCCCCGGCTTTTCTTTCACACGCCTCATTTCTTCTCTGAATCTTTGAAAATCCTGCTCATAAAAGCTCCACATCGCCTTCAAATAGATGCTCTGCGGCGAAGAATCTCTCCACCCAAGCGTCTCCTCATAAGAAATCCCAAGAAAAGACACCTTCTCATAATTTCTAAGCATACAGGCTTTCCATTCTGCCCTGTCCCCTGATTTTTTCAAACAGATAAGCGCTTCTTTTATATACCCATGCTCTTCGTACCATTTTCCAAGTCTGAAAAAAAGCAGTACCCTGTCTTGTGTTTTTATACTCACATCACTGTTTTTCCGAACAAATAAAGGAGAGACTCTGTAGCATCTCTCTTTTCTATTTACTTGAAAAATCCCTTTTTTCTCCAGGCCCTCTAAATATTTCTGCGCATCACGAAACCCGAAAATCTCCTCACACAGCTTTTCCTGAAGCCACGGACAGTTTGATGCATATAGAAGCAGCTCCTTTTCCTTATCAAGAAGAGAATCCAATATTTCACGCTGGAGATAGTACCGGATTTCATATCTGTCCCGGATTGCCTCTGCACTCAATTTGAAATTGTCCGCACTTTTCGCTGAAAAACGCAGAATCATATCCACGCAGCCAGCCCATCCTCCACTGACTCTCAGCACGTCTTCTGCTCTGAGCCGGCTTCCTGTCGCCTCCGCCAGTTCGCAAATCTCTGCTTCCGTAAATAAAAGCACTTTCTGAGAAAGGAGCTCCATCTTCCGTCCCCATAAAAGTGCTAAAAATCTCTCTTCCGGCTGCTGCCTTCCGACCATGATCACACGTCCTGCTTCAGGAATTTCTTCAAAAAGGCAGACGATATCTTCTGCCATTTCCTGTGGCAGTTCCTGCGGAACATTTTCTAAAATAATCCAGACATTCTCCTTATCCATCCGGTTTCTTGCTTCCCACAGTCTCTCCCTGAATTGTCCGGGAGCTGTAGTCTCTTTATCCATAAAAAATACTTCTGCAGCCACATCATTCCTCTTTGAAAGCAGCATCTTTACTGCCGTTGTCTTTCCGGATGCAGCTGCACCCTCCAGGTAAATCCCTGGAAAAACTTTCAATTCCTTCTCTAAAGCCTTCGTCTTGTCTATATAACACAGCGCTCTTGACAGACTGCTGTACATGCTATTATTCTGCATCTTCCTGTCCATCCGCCAGGATGCCCCCCTGGACCAGCTTGTCCAAAAATTCCTGAATATCTTCTCGTGCTACTGTCTCATCGACTTCATATTCCCTCAGAACCTTTTGAAGAAGTTCTTCCTCCGTTATGTCCTCCTGAAGCAGATTCCAGAGAAAAACGCCCACTTCATTAACCGTAATCAGACCATTGAACCGCAATGCCGTCTTTCCTGTGGGAATGATAATATAATCTCCCGCTATTTCTCTGAGAACAAATTCTTTTCCTACTCTCATGCTCTTTATCCCTTGACCTTTTATTAAATCATATGATAAGCAAGCAAGACGATAAGCCGGGTTATGTCATTGAGTAATCATCTATCCAGACCTGCCGTTGCCGGCAGGTTCAAGCGACCAACCTGAGACGTGACGGGCCGCCACATAGTCTCTATCCGGTCTTGCTTCGAGTGGGGTTTACATCTGCCCCCGCCGTTACCGGCGGGACGGTAGTCTCTTACACTGCCTTTCCACCCTTACGTTAACCATACGCCATGCTGTAGCTCGAATTGCTGCGCAATCCTCGCTGCATGGCTCATTGCTAACGCGGTACGTTTCTGTTGCACTAGCCTTGGAGTCGCCTCCACCGGACGTTATCCGGCACCCTGCCCTGTGAAGCCCGGACTTTCCTCGCCTGCCGCCTTTCGGCGCCTGCAGCCGCGATTACTTGTCTTACTTGCTTATTTTCAGTTTTCTATTCCATCTGCTCATCCACAGCAAGTGCATCCGAATCCGCTGCTGTTGTTGCAAGCGTATCACACCGCTCATTCTGTGGATGGCCGTCATGTCCTTTTACCCATATAAATGTTACATGATGAGGTTCTTTCGCTTTCAGAAGCCGTTTCCACAAATCCACATTCTTTACCGGCTCGTTCTTTCCACGCTTCCACCCCTTTTTTATCCAGTTTCCAATCCAGTTCTGATTAAATGCATCTACCACATACTTTGAATCAGAATAAAGATTCACTTCACACGGACGGTTGAGCGCTTCCAGACCTGCAATCACTGCCATCAGTTCCATGCGGTTGTTGGTTGTCTTCTTATATCCGCAGGACAGCTCCTTCACATGAAGCTCTCCCTTTGTGTCCACATATTCCAGCACTGTCCCATAACCTCCCGGTCCGTCCGGATTGCCTCTGGCAGCGCCGTCTGTATATATACTTACCTGCATATTTATGACTGTCCTTTTATAATATCAAGCGCATGAACAAGAACCGGAAGGATATACTCAAGACCTACTTTTACAGCGCCTGCCTTGCCAGGAAGATTTACAATCAGCACATCTTTCCTGATTCCTGCCACGCCGCGGTTCAGCATTGTATTTTTTGTCATCGGCAGCATATGCGCGCGCATTCCTTCCGGAATTCCCACAACCGGCCTTTCTACAATATCCATCGTTGCCTCCGGTGTACAATCATCCGGTCCGCATCCGGCTCCGCCTGTCGTAAGAATCAGGTCTGCCAGCTGATTATCTGCCATCCGCTGGAACACTGTCGATAACACTGTCCTGTCATTGGGAAGCGCCTTCATAAACACAACCTCTAATCCGGCCTCTGTAACAAGCTGGCGGATCACTTCCCCGCTCTTATCTTCTTCTGTTCCCCTGTAAACCGCAGTATTTGCCGTTATAATCGCAACCCTCATATTGTACCTCCATATTGTCTTCTCTTCTGTATATAGTATATATATTTAGATTCTATACCTTTTAACCAAATAATGCAATGATAACTTACTTTTGTTTAAATAATAATACAAACCATTCCGCCATTTGAATCATTGACAATCTTCTGCATCGTATCCTGCAGCTTACTCTGGCTTTCCTCGTTTATCATTGCCATTTTATTTCTCATTCCTTCCATTACAAGCTCCTCCACCGATTTTCCGAAAATGCTTGTATTCCAGATTCCCTCTTCCGTCTTCCCGGTTTCCTTTATATAATCCATCAAATCCTTTGCCTGCTGTTCATTTCCCACAATCGGTGCGATTTCCGTCTCGATATTAGCCCGGATCAGATGAATAGACGGCGCTTTGGAATGAATCTTGACACCATATTTATTTCCCTGCCTGATAAGTTCCGGCTCATCCAGCGTAATTTCCTCTCTGGCAGGACTGACCATCCCATAACCTTTCATCCGTACAGAGGCAAAAGCATCCTTTACTCCTTCATATTCTGCTTTTAATTCAGACAGCTTTTTCATGGCTGATATCAGCTCATACTGTCCGGCAATCGGTGTCCCGGTAAGTTCACTGAGCATCTCATAATAATATTTATCTGCCATGCCGATCCGTACTTTAATGCATCCGGTATCCGGCTCTATGTAATCCACCTTACATTCATTTATATATGGACTGTCTATTTCCGGAATTCCCTCTGCCGCATCCTTAAGCTCCTGAAAGCTTTCCATGATCGTGCGGATATGGGTCAGTAAATCCTGCTTAATCTTATGGTCTCCCGGTATCATTTCTGCCCATTTCGGAATAAAGAACTGTATCTCAGATACCGGAAATTCGAATAATACTGCTTCCAGAATCTTGTAGATGTCTTCTTCTTTTAATTGTTCACAATTAACGCTGAGTGCATGAACCCCATACTCATGCCCCAGCTCTTCTACTGTTTTTTTCGCTTCCTCTCCATAAGGTTTTTTGGAATTCACGAGAACAACAAATGGCTTTCCGATGCTCTTAAGTTCCCGGATTGTCCTTCCTTCTGCTTCCTTATAATTCGCTCTCGGAATCTCACAGATACTTCCGTCTGTCGTAATCACAATTCCAATCGTCGCATGGTCATGAATAACTTTCCTTGTACCGATTCCAGCCGCCTTTGTAAATGGAATCTCATGCTCCGACCATGGCGTCTTTACCATGCGTTCCTCATTTCCTTCTACATGCCCGGAAGCTCCCTCTACCATATATCCGACACAGTCTACCAGGCGGACCTTCACTTCCACATCCTCAGACAGCTTAATCTTTGCTGCCTCATTTGGAACAAATTTGGGCTCTGTTGTCATAATTGTCCTTCCGGACGCAGATTGCGGCAGCTCATCCTTAGTCCGTGTCTTCTCATGTTCATCTCCCATATGCGGCAGTACCAATACATCCATGAACCGTTTAATAAACGTAGATTTTCCGGTCCGTACAGGCCCCACTACTCCCATATAGATTTCTCCGTTTGTCCTTGCTTTTATATCTTTGTACAGTTGAAATGTATCCATACAAATACCCCCTTGTTATGCTGATATAATGTATGCATACACAAGGGGGTTTAGAACTGAATTATTCTTTCCACTTCAAAGCTGTATTTTCTGTCTTACTGTCTCTGAGCATCAATTCATTCACAGCCTCTTTCGGGTCCTTTCCTTCAAAAAGCACTTCGTTTATTTTATTAATAATAGGAAGGGATACTCCATATTTTTCTCCGAGCTTTACTGCCGCTTTTGTGGAATACACTCCCTCCACGACCATCTGCACCTCATCCATAGCCTCCTGCATGGACTTCCCCTGTCCCATCAGGTATCCCGCTTTACGGTTACGGCTGTGGACGCTGGCACAGGTCACGATCAGGTCACCGATTCCGGTAAGGCCGGTAAAACTTTCCAGTGCACCGCCCATTTTGACTCCCAGCCTTGCAATTTCTGCAATTCCTCTTGTAATGAGCGCTGCCTTCGTATTATCTCCATACCCCATACCATCTGCAATTCCTGCTGCAAGTGCAATAACATTTTTCAGAGAACCGCCAAGCTCCATGCCCAGTATGTCCGGACTTGTATAGACACGGAACACTTCATTCATAAACATTTCCTGCAGATAAACAGCCGTTTCCTTCGTCCTGGCCCCGATTACAACCGCCGTCGGGAGCCCGCGTCCTACTTCCTCCGCATGGCTCGGCCCTGAAAGCGCCGCCACATCCGCCTGCGGAATCTCCTCTTCAATCTGCTGGGAAAGAGTCATAAGTGTTGCTTCTTCGATTCCCTTTGCCACATCCACAATGATCTGTCCCTCTGCCACATAGGGGGCCATCTTACGCGCAGTACCCCTCGTAAAGGTAGACGGCACTGCAAGTACAATAAAGTCTTTTCCCTTTACCGCCTTCTCCATACATGTAGTAAATTCCATATCTTCGGGTAATTTTACTCCCGGAAGCTTACTTTTGTGTTCCCTTTCTTCCGAAAGCATCTGAATCTCAGCTTCATCAATGGACCACACCGTTACTTCATGTCCGTTTTTATGAAGCAACAAAGCCAGCGCAGTTCCCCAGCTTCCTGCACCCATTACTCCTGCCTTTGCCATAATATTTCCTCCTTCACCGCTTTATTTCTTCTTTCCAAAACTCATTTTGTTTTCTGTTCCGGATATTAATCTCTGAATATTTGCCTTATGTTTATAAAATGCAGATATCATAAGAAATGCCGCAATTCCATACATTTCATATACATACGGTGGTTTTACTCCAAATCCGCCCATCTGACCGTACACAACAACCTCTATTAAATAAATAACGACAACGGCAAGTGAGCCAAGCGAAACATAGCGTGTCACAGCCACAATTCCCACAAATGCCACAAGGCAGATAAGCACCATCCAGATATTTGTCGTACTGGCAAGAAGTCCTGCTGTCGCGGCAATTCCCTTGCCGCCTTTAAAATTCATATAAAACGGATAGTTATGCCCGATTACAGCCCCCATTCCGGCATACATTGCCAATACCGGAAGGATATCTGCATGAGTCTTTCCATAAAGCAGATGTACGGCCAGCACCGCGAAAATACATTTAAACGCATCCCCCAGAAACGTAACGGCGCCCGCTTTCCATCCCAGTGTACGAAGTGCATTGGTCGTTCCTGCATTGCCGCTCCCAAGCTTCCTGATATCCACATGATGAAGCTTCCCATAAATATAACCGGTCTGGCAAAGTCCAAACGCATACCCAATCACTACACATATGAAACGTTCCATAATTATCAATCCTTTTCCTTTCTCTCTCTGACAAAGAATTTAATCGATGTACCCCGGAAGCCAAATGCTTCCCGGATTTTATTTTCCAGATAACGCTGGTAAGAAAAATGCATCAATTCTTTATCATTTACAAATAACACAAAAGTCGGCGGCTTTACAGACACCTGTGTCATATAATAAATTTTCAGACGCTTTCCCTTGTCTGAAGGCGGCTGCTGTAAGGCAACTGCTTCCATCAGAATCTCATTCAGCACTCCGGTTGCCACGCGAAGTGTCTGATTCTCGATTACCATATCAATCATATCATAAAGCTTCGGCAGTCTCTGTCCGGTCTGCGCAGATACATACATAATCTCCGCATACGGAATAAAGGAGAGAATTCTTCGCACCTCACTCTCATACTCCCGCATCGTTCTGTCATTTTTCTCAATGGCATCCCACTTATTCACGACAACAATGATTCCCTTTCCGCGTTCATGGGCAATTCCCGCAATTTTGGCATCCTGCTCTGTTACCCCTTCTGCCGCATCAATCACGACCAGCACCACGTCTGCACGTTCCACGGCTGTCACCGTGCGGATAATGCTGTAGCGCTCCAGCTCTTCCTTAATCTTATTCTTTCTCCGAAGTCCCGCCGTGTCAATAAATACATATTCTTTTCCATTATGGACAATATCGGTATCTATGGCGTCTCTTGTAGTTCCTGCAATATCAGATACAATTACCCTTGTCTCTCCCAGAAGCTTATTGATAATCGAAGATTTTCCTACATTCGGCTTTCCTACAATGGCGATTCTCGGCCTTTCATCCTCTTCTTCCTCCCCGGAATGTTCCGGGAAGAAACGGATCACCTCGTCCAGCATATCCCCGATTCCAAGCCTGGAAGCGGCAGACACCGGCACCGGATCTCCGATACCAAGGTTATAAAACTCGTACACATCCGCCATAAATTTATCAAAGCTGTCCACTTTATTTACCACAAGCACAATCGGTTTCCCACTTCTTCGCAGCAAATCTGCCACTTTGGAGTCCGCATCTACAAGGCCCTGGCGCACATCTGTCATAAAAATAATTACATCTGCAGTATCAATGGCAATCTGCGCCTGTTCACGCATCTGGGAAAGGATAATATCCTTACTCTCCGGCTCTATTCCACCTGTATCAATCAGGGTAAATTCCTTATCCAGCCAGTTTACTTCCGCATAAATACGGTCTCTGGTAACACCTGGTGTATCTTCAACAATCGATATCTTTCCGCCTGCCAGCGCATTAAAAAGCGTGGACTTTCCTACATTCGGTCTCCCCACAACTGCTACTACCGGTTTACTCATATTTCTTTCTCCTTCTATCATAACGGGGCTTATCTGCCCGCCCCTATAATTGCATTTATCAGATCCTGTCCACTTGATTTTACAATATCTGTTTCTACTTGTAAAGTTTCCTTCACTTCATCCAGCGTAATATCATCCAAAAATACATCTTCCTCGCTGCGGAACATATTGCACGGAAGAAGCAATCGTTCTCCCAGAGGACATCCCGCAAGCTGTTTTAAAAGATCCTGCCCGGTAATCAGCCCCGACACGGTAATCAGCTCCCCGAAAAATTCATTCCGGATCTGATATACGTGAACTACCGTTTCTGTATATTTTTCCCTTAATCTCTCTGCCATATCCAGAATATAAGGATAGGCAAGCTTACCAGTCGCTATAGACACTTCTCTTTTCACGTGGTCCCCGGGAAGCTCCCGGAAAGCTTCTTTAAATTCATTTTCCAGAAGGCGCAGCATCCCCACGCCGTTTTCCAATTGAAGATATCCGTCATACCGCTCCTCCTCCGGTACCTCTTCCTCCGCCAGAATATACCATTCATCTCCTGCATGAATAAAATGGAATCCATATTCCCGATAAAACTTCTCCTGCCATCTGTGAATCACGCTTAAGACTTCCTTCGCATCCTCCTTGGTAAAGGGCTCCAGCGGATATAAGCCGTCCCGATATTTTGTAAGTCCTACCGGAACTACCGATACACTCCTGAGATATGGAATATAGGCAGACATATCCCGGATGCTCCGCTCAAGCTCCGCCCCATCATTGATGCCTTTACACAGAACAATCTGCCCGTTCATCTCAATGCCGCCCTCATACAGCCTATCCACTTTCTTTAGTGCATCTCCTGCAAAACGGTTATGGAGCATCTTACATCTTAGTTCAGGATTTGTCGTATGAAAGGAAATATTAATCGGCTCCAGATGATACCGGATGATTCTGTCAATATCGTGGTCGCTCATATTTGTCAACGTAATATAATTTCCCTGGAGAAAAGACAATCTGGAATCATCATCTTTAAAATATAATGTCTCTCTCATGCCTTCCGGCATCTGGTCAATAAAACAGAACATGCATTTATTTCTACAGGAACGGTACTCGTCCATCAGCCCTTGTTCAAATTCTATCCCCAGGTCTTCCTCATAGTCTTTTTCGATATCGAGCTCCCACTGTTCCCCGTCCGGCTTTTCAATCAGAAGAACCAGTTCTTCATCATTTACAAAAAAATGATAATCAAATACGTCTTCAATTTCTTCCTCATTCACCGCAAGCAGCTTATCCCCTGGTTCAATTCCCAGCTCATCCGCAATGCTGCCCGGCACTATTTTCTTAATCATATGCTCATGCATCATAGAAATACTCCTGTCCTTTTCATACTTATTAGCTAGTATAGCACACAATTCTCCATCCGGGCAAAAAAGATTTCTCCTTTTCATTGACCACATACTACCAAAAATGATATAAATATTATAGGACATAATTTTTCGAAATGAAAATGTTCAATTTAATGATAGAAATTTACAGGAGATTATTATGCCAAATATTAAATTAATGGAAACCGCCCTTCCGGTTGCTCCTCTTAAAATTGCAGCGCTTGACAGCTGCCGTGAACTGGGCCAAAAAGTAAATGATTATATTGTAAAGTTTCGCCAGGATACTTTAAAAGAATCTCTTTCTTCCCCGTTGTTTTCAAGCTATCAGCTGGACAATTATCTGATTGACTGCCATTGTCCCAGATTTGGAACCGGAGAAGCGAAGGGTATCATCAGCGAAAGCACACGCGGAAAAGATTTATTTATTATGGTGGATGTATGTAACTACAGCCTTACTTATACGGTAAACGGACATCCGAACCATATGTCGCCGGATGACCATTACCAGGACTTGAAGCGTATTATATCCGCCGCCACGGGCAAATCCCACCGGATTAACGTCATCATGCCATTTCTTTATGAAAGCCGGCAGCACAAACGTACAAAGAGAGAGTCTCTGGACTGTGCCATCGCCCTCCGGGAACTTGTTGACATGGGTGTCAGCAATATTATTACCTTTGATGCACACGATCCGAGGGTGCAGAATTCGATTCCACTTCATGGATTTGATAATTTTGCACCTGCTTATCAGTTTATGAAAGCGCTCCTCCGCGCGGAACCTGACCTCAAAGTTGACAAAGACCATTTAATGATTATCAGTCCGGATGAAGGAGCAATGCACCGCGCCGTATACTTTTCCAATGTCATCGGGGTAGACATGGGGATGTTCTACAAACGCCGCGATTACTCTACCGTTGTAAATGGCAAAAATCCGATTGTCGCACATGAATTTCTCGGAAGTGATATCCATGGAAAGACCGTGATTATTGTAGACGATATGATTTCCTCCGGCGAAAGTATGCTGGATGTTGCCAGACAGATGAAAGAGCGGGGCGCCGAGCGGGTATTTGTCTGCACGACCTTCGGACTCTTTACGGACGGCTTTGGCAAATTCGATGAATACTACGAAAAAGGCTACATCGACCGGGTAATTACAACGAACCTTACTTATCTTCCTCCGGAAGCCCTTGAAAAACCATACTTTGTCGTGGCGGATATGAGTAAATTTATCGCACTGATCATTGATTCCTTTAACCACGATATCACTATGAGCTCCGTCCTTGACCCTACAGCAAAGATTCACGCACTTCTGGACAAACATAATATGAGAAATCAATAATTCAGACTCCAAAAAAAGAACACCGGTCTGCGGCCGGCGTTCTTTTTTTATCTCTTATTTAATCACACGGATTCTTAAAATATCTTTTACTTTCCCAAGATCCTCCGTAACACGCTCCGGAACCTCAGAGGAGACGTCAATCATCGTATAAGCATATCCGCCCTTACTCTTGTTTGTCATATCCTCAATGTTCATATTGTCGTCGCCGAGAATCTTTGTAATCTGCCCGATGATATTCGGAACATTGCGGTGCAGAAGTGTGATTCTTGTATGCTCTCCGCGCTCTCCCATATCGCAGTTCGGATAGTTAACGGAATTACGGATATTTCCATTTTCCAGATAATCCATCAACTCCTTCACAGCCATCTTCGCACAGTTGTCTTCTGACTCTGCCGTAGATGCTCCAAGATGCGGAATTACAATCGCTCCCTTCACACCTGCGATTTCCGGTGTCGGGAAGTCCGTCACATAACGTTTTACTTTACCGGAAACAAGTGCGTCTACCATAGCTTCTGAATCTACCAGCACGTCTCTTGCGAAATTCAGCACAACAACATCTTCCTTCATCAGGCTGATTGCATTTTTGTCAATCATTCCTTTTGTACTGTCCATAGCCGGTACATGAATCGTAATATAATCACAATCCTTATAAATCTCATCTACCGTCTTTGCATGATGAATGCTTCTTGACAGCTTCCATGCCGATTCCACGGAAATATACGGATCAAATCCATATACCTCCATGCCGAGGTTGGTTGCTGCATTTGCCACCAGTACACCGATTGCTCCAAGACCGATAACGCCTAACTTCTTTCCTTCCAGTTCGCATCCGGCAAATGCCTTCTTCGCTTTCTCAGCATCTTTTGCAATATTACCGTCTTCTTCATTTTCCTGTACCCAGTTGATGCCTCCGATGATATCTCTGGAAGCCAGCAGCATACCTGCAATTACCAACTCCTTAACACCGTTTGCATTCGCACCTGGTGTATTGAATACGACAATTCCTTTGTCTGCACATTTATCAAGCGGAATATTGTTGACTCCGGCTCCGGCTCTTCCGATAGCCTTTAATTCTTCTCCGAATTCCATGTCATGCATTCCGGCGCTTCTTACAAGAATTACATCTGCCTTATCCGGGCTGCTCACCGGAGCATAGTCTTCTGTCATTCTGTCTAAGCCTACGGCAGCAATTGGATTTAAACAATGATATTTATACATGATTACAGATTCTCCTCCTCAAATTTCTTCATAAATGCAACGAGCGCTTCTACGCCTTCGATCGGCATTGCGTTATAAATGCTTGCACGCATACCTCCTACACTTCTGTGCCCCTTCAGACTCTCAAGTCCCGCTGCTTTTGCTTCTTTTACGAATTTTGCGTCCAAATCTTTGTCTCCTGTTACAAAGGTTACATTCATAAGAGAGCGGTCTTTCGGATTCACACTGGATTTGAACAATTTACTCTCGTCCAGGAAATCATAGAGAAGCTTTGCCTTCTTCTCATTGCGCTCTTTCATTGCTTCGAGACCACCCTGCTTTTTCAGCCATTTAAATACTTTTCCACAAATATAAATGCTGTATGCCGGAGGTGTATTATAAAGAGAACCCGCATCCGCATGAGTCTTATATGTCAGCATAGTCGGTGTTCCCGGGAATACATCCTCACGAATCAAATCTTCGCGAATAATGACAATCGCCATACCTGCCGGTCCTACATTTTTCTGTACTCCACCGTAAATAATTCCATATTTTTCCACATCTATCGGTTCAGACAGAAAACAAGAAGATACGTCTGCTACAAGCGGTTTTCCCTTTGTGTTCGGAAGTTCCTTGTATTTTGTTCCGTAGATTGTATTATTCTCACAAATATAAACATAATCTGCATCCTCAGAAACCGGAAGGTCGGAACAATCCGGAATATATGAAAAGGTTTGATCCTCCGAAGACGCAATCACGTTAATCTTACCGTACTTCTGCGCCTCTTTATATGCTTTCTTTGCAAACTGTCCTGTAATAATATAATCTGCCACGCCATTTTTCATAAGATTCATCGGAATCATGGCAAACTGTGTAGATGCGCCGCCCTGGATAAATAACACCTTATAGTTATCCGGAATGTTCATTAACTCGCGAATATCATTTTCTGCTTCTTCGATAATCTTTTTGAACGGTTCCGAGCGGTGACTCATCTCCATTACGGACATCCCGGACCCTTTATAATCCAGCATTTCTTCCGCTGCTTCTTTCAATACTTCCTCCGGTAATACTGCCGGTCCTGCTGAAAAATTGTACACTCTGCTCATCTTCATTCCTCCATTTTTTATATTAAATTATTATTTGTTACCTTTTTCTTTCAAATCCTCTTCATCGAACGCCTCATTAATAGGCGCTCCCGGGGCTACCATCGGCCATACCTTATCGTCACTGTCAATCTGACAGTCAATGACAACCGGTCTGCCAAGCGTAAGCGCTTTTGCAAATGCCTGGTTAAATTCCTCCTGTGTTGTGACCCGGATTCCTTCTGCCCCCATCGCTTCTGCAAGCTTTACAAAATCCACTGCATCATTTAATACGGTAGAAGAATATCTCTGCCCGTAAAACAAATTCTGCCACTGACGCACCATTCCAAGAACGTGATTGTTAATCACTACCTGAATCACCAGAATATTATGGCGTACCGCTGTCGCAATCTCATTCATATTCATACGGAAGCATCCGTCTCCTGCAATATTGACAACGCACTTATCCGGCCTTCCCATCTTTGCTCCAAGTGAAGCGCCAAGCCCATAACCCATGGTTCCAAGTCCGCCGGAAGTAAGAAGTGTATGAGGCTTTGTATATTTATAATACTGAGCCGCCCACATCTGATGCTGACCTACTTCTGTTACAATAATCGCATCTCCCTTTGTCTGACGGTAAATTTCTTCTACAATATAAGGTCCTGTCAGCATTTCCGGATGATAAGACAACGGATACTTTTCTTTGTATGCCATGATTTTCTCAATCCACTCCGGATGGCTCTGCTGTTCCAGACGCGCATTTAAAATTGTCAGTATCTCTTTAATATCTCCTACGATACCAGCTGTAATAAGCACATTTTTATTCATCTCTGCAGCATCGATATCCAACTGCAGAATCTTTGCGTTCTTCGCAAATTTCTTCGCATTTCCCGTTACACGGTCACTGAATCTTGCGCCGATTACAACCAGGAGATCGCACTCACTGACTCCGTAATTGGATGTCTTTGTACCATGCATTCCCAGCATACCCGTGTATAAATCATCTGTTCCCGGAAACGCGCCTTTTCCCATCAGGGAATCTGCTACCGGAGCATCCAGTTTTTTCGCAAACGTATAAAGCTCTTCGCTGGCTCCGGACAAAACTGCTCCTCCGCCCACAAAAATATACGGTTTCTTCGCCTTCTCTATCATTTGAAGCGCTGTTTCAACCTCTTCCTGGGAAATATCCTTTGAGGCTGTCACAGGAGGAATCTCCATTTTCTCGTATTCCGCCTTATTTGCCGTCACATCCTTCGGGATATCAATCAATACCGGACCCGGACGTCCCTTCTTTGCAATTACAAATGCTCTTCGGATTGTATCTGCAAGGTCATTTACATCTTTTACAATAAAGTTATGCTTCGTAATCGGCATTGTGATTCCCGCAATATCAATCTCCTGGAAGCTGTCTTTTCCAAGAAGGGATACTCCTACATTACAGGTAATTGCCACTACCGGAATGGAATCCATATAGGCTGTTGCAATCCCCGTAACCAGATTCGTTGCCCCCGGGCCGCTGGTTGCAAGGCATACGCCCACCTTTCCGGTAGCCCTTGCATAGCCATCTGCCGCATGGGAAGCTCCCTGCTCATGAGATGTTAATATATGCGTAATTTCATCACTATGTTTGTATAATTCATCGTATACGTTCAAAATCGCGCCGCCCGGATAACCAAATACGGTATCCACACCCTGTTCTTTCAAACATTCGATTACAATCTGTGATCCTGTCAACTCCATACCTGTAAACTCTCCTGTTCTATCTTAAGTTTCCATCCAGCCCTGACACAGAGCTCCGGGCCGGACAGTGATCTGTTTTTTTAGTTATTCTTCGGTATCTCCAAAATTGCTCCCCGATTTCCGGAAGTTACCATAGAAGCATATCTTGCAAGATAACCGGTCGTTACCTTTGGCTCTCTCGGCTGCCATTTCTCTCTTCTCTTTGCAAGTTCTTCCTCGGATACATCAAGCTCAAGCTTTAATCCCGGAATATCTATCTTAATGATGTCGCCTTCTTCTACAAGTGCGATTGGACCGCCGACTGCTGCTTCCGGTGAAACATGCCCAATGGATGCTCCTCTTGACGCCCCGCTGAAACGGCCATCTGTAATTAATGCCACACTGGAGCCAAGTCCCATACCCGCAATCGCAGATGTCGGATTCAGCATCTCACGCATTCCCGGGCCTCCCTTTGGTCCTTCGTAGCGA
>CALFCS010000087.1 GCA_937950565.1 uncultured Lachnospiraceae bacterium | reverse complement strand
GATAACCTCAGCGGTTTCCTTCTCACTTGTGTAATTTCCATAGAAGTCAGAAAGCTTTTCCTTCATCTCAGGTGTTACAGTGTATTTGCCATCCTTGGCAAGCGAAGCCATAAGCTGAGCATTCTTATTTGCATCATTTCCTGCGATACGGTAAATGAGTCTCTCAAGGTTTGAAGAGATGAGAATATCCATGGATGGTGAATTTGTGAGGATAAACTCTCTGTTTTTATCATACTCTCCTGTTGTGAAGAAATCGTAAAGCACCTTGTTCTCGTTTGAAGCACAGATAAGCTTTGCAACAGGAAGTCCCATATTCTTTGCATAAAACGCTGCAAGTATATTTCCAAAGTTTCCCGTAGGAACAACGATATTTATCTTCTCATCCTTTGCGACAGCTCCCTGTGCAAAAAGCTTTGAGTAAGCATATACATAGTACACAATCTGTGGTACAAGGCGACCTATATTGATTGAGTTAGCGGATGAGAACTGATAGCCTGCGGCATCCATCGTCTCTGCAAGAGCCTTATCATTGAACATAGCCTTTACTGCTGACTGTGCCTGGTCAAAGTTGCCGTGAATACCCACTACATGAGTATTAGCACCCTTTTGTGTAAGCATCTGCTTCTCCTGAATCGGGCTGACACCATTCTTTGGATAGAAAACGATAATCTGTGTCCCCTCAACATCAGCAAAGCCTGCCATAGCTGCCTTTCCTGTGTCTCCTGATGTGGCTGTTAAAATGACAATTTCGTTTTTAACATTGTTTTTCTTTGCAGATGTGATAAGTAAATGAGGCAGAATGGATAATGCCATATCCTTGAAGGCTATTGTAGAGCCATGGAACAGCTCAAGGTAGTAAGCCCCGTCAGCAAACTTAAGCGGTGCAATCTCAGTAGTATCAAACTTGCTGTCGTATGCCCTGTTGATACAATTTTTAAGCTCTTCCTCTGTGAAATCCGTAAGGAAAAGCTTCATAACCTCATATGCTACCTGCTGGTATGACATCTTAGAAAGCTCCTCAACAGAAACATCAAGTGCCGGAATGCTCTCAGGTACAAATAATCCTCCGTCATCGGCAAGGCCCTTAAGGATAGCCTGTGAAGCTGTTATTTTCTTTTCACTGTTTCTTGTGCTTGAATATAATAAATCCATTTTTTACCTCATTTCTCTTTTTATCTCTAAATCCATATTGCTACATCTCTATATGCAGACAATTATTATCCTTTATAGTATAATAAATTTCAAATAATTTTACAAGGAGATTACCATGAAAGTTGTCGGACTGATAGCAGAATACAATCCTTTTCACAATGGACATTTCTATCATATTCAAAAAGCCAGGGAAATTACAGGCGCTGATGCAGTGCTTGTCGTTATGAGCGGAAACTATGTACAGCGCGGTACACCTGCCATTATGCCGAAGCATCTCCGCGCCCGCATGGCGCTTCTGTCCGGCGCTTCCGCTGTTATTGAGCTTCCCGTTCCTTATGCCACAGGAAGCGCAGAATACTTTGCCACGGGAGCTGTCTCCCTGCTGAATCAGCTTGGCTGTATCCATTCTATCTGCTTTGGCAGTGAATGTGGTAATATAGATATTTTAACACAAACTGCCCGGATTATCGAAAAAGAACCCGATGAATATAAAAAAAGCCTCCATACATTTCTGCGTGAAGGACTTCCTTTTCCCGCCGCCAGACAGCATGCACTGAACACTTATCTGAATACCTATCTGGGAGCAGACTATCCTGCTGCCGTGCTGGAACAACCAAATAATATACTCGGAATTGAATATCTGAAAGCGCTGTATCAAAGCGACAGCACGATCAAAGCTTATACAATCAGGCGCATGGAATCCGGATATCACGATAAAGATTTATCAGAGCAGTACAGCTCTGCGTCCGCCATCCGCAGCCAGTTTGAAAATTCCAACTTTATTTTCTCCCGGCTGGAAGAACAGCTTCCTGCTTCCTCCATGCAGATATTAAAAGATACTTACGGCGTCCGCTACCCTGTCCATGCAAATGATTTTTCTTTATTATTAAAGCAAAAGCTTTTACTGGAAAATAAAAATACACTGACACAATATCTGGATGTCACTAAGGATATTGCACACCGGATAATCAGACTGCTCAATGACTACAAGAGCTTCGAACAGTTCTGCGGGCTGCTCAAAACAAAAGATATGACTTATACACGCATCAGCCGCTGCCTGCTTCATATCCTTCTTGGCATTACAAAGAACGATATGGAAACCTACCGGGCTACCGGGGCCTGCCAGTATGCGCATATTCTGGGATTCAGAGAGGACAGCACTGAGCTGTTGAGCCTGCTTAAGAAACATTCCCGGATACCGCTTCTTACAAAGCTTACGCAGACAGATACCCTGACGGACGTCGGAACACAAATGCTCCGCCAGGATATCTATGCTTCTGACTTATATGAAAGCGTTGTTACAGACAAATACCAGACGCCTTTTATAAATGAATACAAACAGCAAGTGATAAAAGTCTGAATCTGATTTTTATCACTTGCTGTCTCTGTCTTTTATGCATAGGTTGTATTTTCCGCCATCTCCCGATATTTTGCAGGTGACATTCCATTATACTTTTTAAAGGCAAGCGAAAAATAATTAACATTTTTGTATCCCACCATCTTTGCAATTTCCCCAATCTGCATCTCTGTAGTCTCCAGGAAATATTTTGACTTTTCAATTCTCTGGCGCACGATATATTCGTTGCAGCCTTCCCCCAGCACCTTCTTAAATAATCTGGAAAAGTAGCTTGGAGAGACGTAAACCATCTCTGACAATCCTACAATAGATAAGTCTTCATCCAGATGCATATCAATGTAACGTTTTGCCTTTTCCACAATCTCATGACGTTTCCCTTCTCTTCCAAGCGCAAGCTTACGGATAAAAGAACCTGTAAGCTCATAGACCATCTCTCTGTCCAGGCCATTGATTGCTTTCGCCAGATCATTCAATTGACACTCCGGCGTCTCCCCGGTTGCAGTCACATATGTATAATAAATGGCGCATGACATTTCAAAACACCAGATTTGTATCTGCCTGTCTGACAAATTATAAGCAGTCATCGCCCGGCAGAATTTCTCATAAATCTGCATCAGCCTTTCTCCATCGGCGATATTATCACACATAGATATTTTGAATTCTCTGTATACGTCCTGAATCATATTTTCCCGGTTTTTATCTTTCCCGATTCTTATAATCTTTTCAATTTCCTTTTGTTCCTGCTTGAGAAAAAGCAGCGCCTCCTTATAAGAAGCAGAAATCTGTTCAAGACTCTCCACCTCGCCTCCGAGAAGAACCCGGAGCCTGACACCATGTTCATTCTCCAGAATCTCTGTGATCTCCTGTACACTTTCCATTACACTTTGTTTGTTCTGATCAGACTGGAATACCATAACAATTCTGCCATTATCATCATAGAAAGTAACGCCTATTCCCCGTGCATCTATCAGATCCAGACAGCTTTTTCTAATTTCAAACTCACGGAATCTTTCTTCCGATTCATTCTTTATATCCATGTAAATGTCCAGAATCAAAACCGCTGCAACTGCCGGATGATGCCTCTTCTGTTCCAGCTCCTCCGGCCATTTTCCTGCCACATCCTTAATTCTCTGATGCACCACGTCACGCATAAAACTCTCCAGCTGCAACTGTCTTCCGGCAGCCTCTGCCAAAACTTTCTCATTCTTTAATAAATTTTCTTTTCTCTCCTTTTCCAGAATACGAATCTGTTCTTCGACACTTTCTTTCAGCTCCTGCTCATCAATCGGCTTCAAAAGAAAATTATGTACTTTCATACGCAAACACTCTCTTGCATAGTCAAAACGGTCATATCCGGTGAGCACAAGAATCCGCATCTCATCATTTGCACTGTCTTTTCGGATTGCGGCAATCAAATCCAGACCGCTCATTTCCGTCATACTGATGTCCGTTATCATAATCTGCGGATGCTGCTCTTCTATCACTCCCAAAGCTTCCCTCGCAGATGCGGCAGTGTACACCTCGCTGATTCCAAGTTCATTCCATGACACACCGTTCTTGATTCCCATTCGTATCATTTTCTCATCATCTACAATTAAAAGCCTATACATCTTCTTCCTCCCCATTTTTTGCTGTCTTTTCCTTCGGAATGTGAATTTCCACTGTCACGCCTCCCCGCTCTCCCTGATAAAAGCGAATCCCGTACTGCCTGCCAAAGAGCAGCTCAATTCTCTTATTTACATTCCGTACGCCATAACCGAAATTCTCCTTGTATTCCGATATAGACTGATTCATCTCGTCAATCTCTTCCTGCCGCATTCCACAACCGCTATCCGCTATACAAAGATAAATCTCGTTCCCTTCTTCCCGGATATTTAATGTGACCGTTCCCTTTTTCCCTTCCCGGACGCGGATTCCATGATAAATCGCATTTTCCACCAAAGGCTGCAAGGTTAACTTAGGTATTTCTACTTTGTAATATTGCTCCGGTATATGAATTTCCAGGGAGATAATATTATCATAGCGCATATTCTGGATAATCAGATAAGAACGGATATGCTCCAGCTCCTGCTCCAGCGGAATAATTTCTTTTCCCCTGCTCAGACAAATCCGATAGTATTTCGCCATCGCCTTGACCATTGTAGAAATTTCCTCATTCCCATCCGCCACCGCCTGCCAATGGATACATTCCAGCGTATTATAGAGAAAATGTGGTTTAATCTGGGACTGTAGCGCCTCAAAACGGATTTGCTCAATCTGATGCTGTTCCACCTTAATCTGTTCCATCAGCCGGTCAATCTCATCCATCATGGTGTTAAATCCTTCCGCCAGTTTCCGACTGTCCACATCCATCCTTTTTTTATCAATCCGGACATCTAACTGTCCCTTCACGACATCATCCATAACCTTCACTACCCGGTTAATTGGCTCATAAAAGGAATCCATCATCTTCCTTACAATCAGAACAGCAAAGAAAGTAACCACCAGAACAATCAGAACCAGAAGCAATACAACTGCAGAACCGTTCCTGTATAATTCAGCCAAAGGTATCTCACTCACCAGATAAAATCCCCATTGTCCTATTTTCTGGTAATTTACAAGATTGCCGTTTTCCCAAAAACTTCCGCTGCTTCCTTTGAGTTTATGTGCATAAGAAACCCTGTCCCCAATCGTTTCCTTATCAGCTGCCGCCAGCCTTGTCCCTTCCTGATCAACCAGTATTCTCTTAGATCGTCCGTCTGCGTCTTCCCTTCGAATCTCTTCTACAAGACTATCATTAAGATTTAACACAAGCATTCCAAGAGGGGTTCCAATTGCAGATGTGGAATAAATCGGATGGTATAAAGTAAGCGTACAATCCTTATCCCGAAAATAATTGTCTCCAAAGCTCATTTTTACAGCGCTTCCCGGTTTGGTCCGGGTACTCGCTTCATAATCCTGTCGGTATACTTCGTCAAACCTGGAGTCTGTCACGCTGCTGTTACCTTTATATACGTAATCCCCACTGCCTTCCTTTACTGCAGCGGCAAAATTCATATTGCCCTGTACATTTATCATATTCAAGAAGAAATCATAGAGAATATTCGCTTTTTGTTCATAATTCTCATCAACAGCTTGTGAACTTTTTATGTAATCCTGCATCTTATCATCGATAACAATCGCAACGGCCAGATTCTGATATTGATCCAAGGTATCCTCATAATTAGAGGCAAGCATCTGCAGCTCTTCTCTCGCCATCTCCTTGGACTGTGTTGTGATTCGCTTCACTGCAGATAAAGTAGACGATATCAGGATCACCGCAGAGGCTGCAATCAAAAGCCAAGAAAAAAAGAAAACCATTTTCTTTTTCAGGCTCCATGTATCGACACGTTTTTCCCGCTTCATAATCTTTCCCCTTCTCTTGTCTCACTACTTTCCTGCAATGTAATCTTCCATAGCCTGTTCAAATGTGGCAGATGCTTCCTCCGGCGTAATTGTCAGACCAAATAACTGCTGACAAGTATTCAAATGTACCTGTGCAACCGCCATCGGCAGGTACTGATCATACCAGAGCTGCACTGACGATGCATTTGTCGCCGCATCCAGAACCTGCTTTACCACACCATCCGTAACCAGTTCCTTCGCATCTTTTGCAGGCGGAATCTTTCCTACTTCTACCATCTTTCTCCTCGCTCCTGCCGTTGCGTAGTAAGAAGCACACTCAAAAGCTGCCTTTAGCTTCTCTCCCTTGCAGTTAAACGAGACAAAGAGATCCCCAATCGTTCCAATCTGAATGGATGAATCTGCTTTCGATCCGTCTACCGCCGGAAAAGAAAACCAGCCGATTTTCTTATAAAATTCCGAATCATCTATAGAAAATGTTCCGGTATACCAGGAACCTCCAAGAAGCATCGCGGCTGTTTCCGCATAAATCATCTGCTTTGCCTGCCCGTCATCCTCACTCAGATAATTCACGCCCTTCGGAAAATACCCCTTCTTCACCCATTCCTGGATTTTATTTCCCGCATACAGAAAGCACTCGTCTTCGAAAGTACCCTCACCGGATGCCGCCGCCTGAAATGGTTCTAACCCGCTGTATCTCGCCGCCAGGCATTGAAAATACATCGAGCCCGTCCATTTCGGTTCATTTGCAAGGGCAAAAGGTACAATACCTTCTTCTTTTAATCTGTCACATACAGCTTCCAGCTCCGAAACCGTTGTGGGAACCTCAAGATCATACTTCTCAAATATTTCTTTGTTATAGAACACCCCAGCCAGGGATACATTATAGGTAGGAACAGCATATAACTTCCCATTATAAGTAGCCTGCGCAAGCGCAGCCTCCATAAACTGCCCCTTTAAGTCATATTCCTCATACAGTTCATCCAGTGGCTGTGCGAATCCTGCGTCAATATATTCATTCATCGGCCCGCCGGACCAGCTGGTGTACATATCCGGGCACTCACCGGAACTCATAGCCACCACAAGCTTTTCCTTATAATTATCATTCTGGATGGAAACTACTTCAACCTTATAGCCTGTCTTTGTATTCTTGTTAAATTCGTCTACCGCATATTGCAGAGCCTCTTTATCTGCACCCTCGGTACCGATATTCCAGAATGTAATAATCTTATCTTCGGCACTCCCCGCCACAGAATCATCTGCATTCCGACTGCATGCCACTACGGACAACACCAGAACAAAAGCCAGAAGAACCGCAATAATTTCCTTTACTTTAACCCTTTTCATCCTATAAACCTGCTCCAATAATCATACAAAAATCTGCGTTTTCATACAGTACAAGCACAGTTCTATGACAATATCTACGCCTTCCTTGTCCTGTCTACAAATCGCATTAATATCACCATCATATGATAACTAAAAGTTCCCTATTTATCAAGATAGTTCTAAGGAACTTTTCAATATTTTCCCCACAAAAAAAGTTCCTTATTTTTCTGCCATGATTATTCTGAATCTGTTTTTATTCGAACACGTGCTTGCCCGTCATACAAAAACACCGCAAGGCTATAAAACCAGTCTTGCGGTGGCATCTTTCCGTCCGATTAATAATTAAGTTTTAATGCTGAAAATATTCTTCTACCTGTCTAATCGCTTCTTCTTTAGAAATCTGAAACTTTTCTACAAGCTTTGCAGAAATATCTTCCGGTGACTGTCCAAACTCCTGATAAGCTTCTATTAACGCTTCTATTCCCATTCTTATACCTTCATTTTTCCCTTCACGTTCTCCTTCACGTTTTCCTTCCTGCCAGCTTTCTTCCCGCTCCATCCGCATATGTTCTTCTTCATCATATTCATAAATGCTCA
>CALFCS010000086.1 GCA_937950565.1 uncultured Lachnospiraceae bacterium | reverse complement strand
CTGGAATCGTAACCGGATACCAAAATGGAATGTTTGGTCCGGCAGATAACATCACCCGTGAACAGATGGCAGTGATGATGTATCGTTATGCAAAATATCTTGGTGAAGATATAACAACTGATAACGACATCAGTGCATTTAAGGATGCTGCAAGCGTTAGTGATTTTGCATTAGATGCCATTAAGTGGGCAAATAGTAAGGGGATTATCACCGGTAAGGAATATGGTACGATAATCGATCCGCAGGGCAACACAACAAGATGTGAAGCTGCAACGATTATAAAGAGATTTATGGAAAACTAAAGACGTATAAAATTTGAATTAAAAGAAAAGCTGGCCATCCAGCGGACAGTATCAATCAAACGGATACTGCCCGCTGGATGGCCAGCTTTTCCATAAGGTTCTTAATGTTAGCGAACAGTGTAGAGAAACCTAATATCACCACCTGGTAACCGGTTCCTTTATTCACTTATGTCAAGGCGAACTCTCTTCTCTGTTCTTCTATTCCTCTTACAGAATCAGATCTCTCACCTTCTTATATTCCTTCAGACTATATGCTTCAATTACATTTCCCTGTATCACATAAAACATATCGTCAATATACAGCCCTCTTGCCGCTAGAGAAATATTTCCATTGATTTCTTCTTCCATCTTACATACGAAGCCTTTTCCTTCCTGATACTCGAAAATATAATAATTCTGGCCTCTGTCTGTGTAGCCGGAGAATCCGATAATATTTTTTCTGACATCTGCAAGAACCGCCTTATAATCATATGACACATCTGTGGAAAATACATTTTTCAAAATATATGTATCCTCTTCCTTCACATCAGACGGGTCCGATATATCAAACATGGTAAGCTTTACACCCTCTGCCATCATGCCTTTTTCATCCATATTCATGCCAATTCCAAGAAGCTTTCCCTCTCCATAAGGATGCAGATAATCGGAAAATCCGGGAATCTTCAGTTCTCCGATAATTTCCGGCTTCTCCGGATTAGAGAAGTCCACGGAAAATAAGGGGTCTGTCTCACGAAATGTTACAAAGTACCCGGTGTCGCCCATAAGTCTTGCGGAATAGATGCGCTCGTCTTTTGCCAGTCCCGTAATAGAACCTGTCTCCTTAAGCTCCATATCCAGCACATAAACTGCATTTGTATCTCCCTGTGTCACTACAACCCGGAGGTAATCTTTATATTCGTCAATACAGAAGGAATCATGAATATAGCCGTTTATTGTCGCCTGGGCACCGCTCTTAAATGCTCCGTCCTGATAGCCAATCCGCTGCAAGGATGTTGTCTCTGTCTGGGACGCATTATAATTCCATGTCGTCACATAATAATAAATATTATTGTTACTTACATACATCTCTCCGCCCCCGGACAGAATCGCCTTACTCTCATGCGCCTTGTCCGGAGCTTCCATACTGACTGATGTCAGAACCGTATATTCACATCCCTGCTGTTCCGGAGGAAGACAAATATCCTTCTCTGCAATCAATTCTCCATTTACAAGTGGCACATAAGTCTCCGGACTCCATTTGGCAATTCCATTCTCTGTAATCACATAATTGCTAAAAAGATACAGATATCCATCCGCCATACGGGAAGAATGATAGTCTCCACTCTGTCTGACTCTTCCAATCTCTTCCGGCTTTTCCGGATTGGAGATATCATAAGTAACTGCTTCTACAGAACCACTGGAATGATACATATCCCGTGCGTCAGCCAGATTTCCGTCATTCTCCCGGCCACAGACAGCAACCAGTCTCTTATTCTCTGTATCAAGATATATTTCATATATCCACGAAACACCTTCCGGATCCATTGTCTGTACGCTCTTTAACTGCTCTCCAGCCGTGTCCACTACCGCTATAGCTTTCTTCCTGTTTTTGAGAATATACAGATATCTGCCGTCTGTTTTTACAATATCTCCTTCGTCCACGCCTTCCTGCCGGACATTCGTCTCAGAATAAGACATTTCTCCGGATTCCTTGCTGGCGCCTCCCCTGGCTGCTGTTGCCGCAATATCCTCCGTTATAGATTCTTCTGCAGTCGCCGTTTCATATTTACTGGTTTTTTCCATTTCTTTCTCCAGTTCCTTTTCCCAGTTCCGGTAACATTCATACACTTCTTCATAATCATCCGGCGCTTTTATCTGACCTGTCTTCTCGATTTCGGCTCCTGCCTTCCGCTCCAGATAACCATTTTTATATAGAAACACACCACATACAAGGACAAGGCACGCGGCAATCAATCCTCCGAGCCGGTATACACGAACATTCCGTTTCTTCTTCCCTTTTTTCTCCAGCATATGCTGTACTGATTCAGGGGTGAGATTCTCCGGCACCTGGACATCACTGCTTTTTTCTCTTAATTTCTCAATCACATTCTGCTCCTGATTAAGCATCACAATCACTCCTTTTCAGACTCATTTTAATATACATTCCATTTTTGAAAGCGCACGGCTCCTTTTTGAGCGCACTGTATTTGCATTCAATTTCAGCATATCTGCGATTTCACTGCTGTTATAACCGCCAAAGACAGATAATCCTACAATCAGCTGTTCTTCCTCTGAGAGAATAAAAAATGCATTTCTGACATCCAGCGCCAGTCCGTAGTCGGATTCCTCCATCCGCGTTTTTTCGTATATCTCTTTCTCTGAATTCATATTTTCCAAATATGTATTCTCCCTGGACGCTTTTTTCAGCCGCTTTTTACAGATATTTGAAAGGATTGTAAAAATCCAGCTTTTAAATGCTTCTTTCTTCCGAAGCCTGTGAATATTTTCATATGCAGATATCACTGCCTCGCTCACCACATCCTCCGCTTCATGACTGTCCTTCATCAGGCACAGGGCAAAGCGGTATAAGTCTGTGTAAATCTGCTCGTACATCTGCGCAAATGTCTTCGCATCACATCTCATAACTTTTCCTCCAAAATAAGGGGTCACCCACCGGTATTCTTTTGCGGAATACTCTGCTTTGTATCAGTTGTTACATATATTAGAGTCTTTTCATGGAATAACTGTTGCAAAAGACGGGATAAATTTATCAATTTTATTGATAAGTCTGTCCCGTCTTCGTTTGGTTCTATATTATTCTATAATAATTAGTTATATTTCTCAAGGAATCTTTGGATAATGGTTGCACATTCTGCACGGTTTGCGCTTCCCTGCGGGTCAAGAAGAA
>CALFCS010000085.1 GCA_937950565.1 uncultured Lachnospiraceae bacterium | reverse complement strand
CATAACGATACATCATCGTTGCCATCTGTGCACGGGTTACCGGGTCATTTGCCCCAAATAATTTCGAGTCTGTATATCCGGTTACAATCTTCGCATCAGCCGCCCACAGAACTGCATCCTTGAACCAGTCTGGCTCCGTCACATCGGAGAACACCTCTGTATATTCCATAACCGGTTTTCCATTCATCTTATGCAGTACCGCAGCGAACTGCGCTCTTACGAGTGTGCCTGCAGGTCCAAACTCATCATCTTTCATGCCTGTCATGGTCTGATGTACATAATTATAAACAACTGCATCATAATACCATGCATCCTCTGCAACATCTTTATATGGAAGCTCTATGTCTACCGGTTTTTCTTCCAACGCATCCTTCGCCGCCTTCAGTGTCTTTAATGCATCATCCACTTCCCTCTGTGTTGCATCTTCCTTTGCTTCTACCTTCTTAGCGGCTGCAAGAGCTTCTACATATGCCTTCCAGCTTTCTTCGGTGTATTTATCCTTCTCTGTCTCAGGAATTTCCTTTTTGATGGCATTTGCAAGCGCTGCCTTTCCTACATAATCTTTCTCATATTTCATCATCAGATTATCATATTCTTCCGCTGTAATCGGCATAACCGTACCGTGGCTTGCCACCGGATCCGGCATGGAATACAGAGTCGTGCCGTCTACCTCTGCGCTGGAATTTGTTCCAAGAACATTGAACCAGCCCTTCGTAATATCATCGGAAAGACCCGGGAAAATCGTAGCGCCGGTTCTGTCAGCCATCAGACAGTATACATCGTCGTTTGTCAGTGTAGCTCCCTTGAGGGCTGCCATATTTTTCGCATTCTCTGCATCATCTGTATTGATTTTGAAAATACATCCGCCTTCAATCTGTCCACCGCTGATATTTAGAGAATTGTTCGCTACAAGCTCCCATTTTGTAGCTGTAAGAGATTTGCTCCTCTCACAGTAAATTCTCTTGCTCGGAGTGCCATACACATTTGTATTTCCGTCTTCATTCTTTGTATAACGGTAATAATAATCACCGACTTTAATCACTGTTGTATCAATAACGGAACCTTTTTCTTCAATCCATACCTTTGCTTCAGAAAATGTATGGAAATCTCTGGTTGTTGCATAGTACACTCTCTGCTTTGCATAATTATCATCCGATACCTTAGATGCCCAGAATACAACATACTGCTCTGTCTCATCATCCCAGTAAGCTTCCGGTGCCCAGGTACAGCCTGCGGTATCTAAAGACACCTTACAGAGTCTCGCTTCTGACCAGTTCGCCAGGTCATCGGACTCCCACACAACAATACTCTGGCTTCCTTCTGTCTGGTTCTTATTCCAGCTCATTCCGGGATAATATACCCCGTCCTGCGTAAGACCTGCAACGGTAAGGTCTGTTGCGATCATATAGAACTTGTCTCCCTCATGGGAACGGAATACAAACGGATCACGGATTCCATGTGTTCCTGCCTTTGATTCCAGAACATATTTTCCATCATTCAACGCCTTGAAATTCAGGCCGTCCTGGCTGATTCCGAAATATACTCTCTCATCCTTAAAGCCTGTATACGGGAAATATGCAAACAGATAATCTGTTGTTTCCTCTAATTCTGCCTTCGCACGTACATGACATACGATTTCCTTTGTCTCAACTGCATTTCCGCAGGTAATCGTTGCAGTCAGTGTGACATCCGTATCTTTATCCTGCCGGTTCACCTTACCGGCTGCAATCTTTCCATCCGCCTTTGAACTGATGACTGCTTCATTGGAGGATGCCCATGTAATAACAGAGCCATTCTCTCCAGTCTCAGGAAGAGTCAGATTGCCGGACACATCCTCACTGTTTGTAACGGTAAGTGCTTCTTTATCAGCCTTTGCAACACCCTCATCCGTTGCTTTTCCTAAAACAGTAAAAGTAAGCTTCTTATTTACAGATACACTATTTTTCGTTACCTCGGCTGTCAATGTAACTTTACGGTCTCTCACAGGACGGGTAACCTTACCTGCATCTGAGATCACGGACGGAGCATCACTCGTCCATTTTGTAATGGATGCTTCTTTCCCGGAAGCTCCTACTGTTGTCTTCTCTGGAAGCACAAGATCTGTGGACACCTCATCTTTTGATGGATTGCTGCCCAGACAGTCTTTCTCAGACAAATGAATGTCAGCCTCTGTGAATTCATTATCCTTAAGATCATTCAGCATATCTGACATGCCATCAGATAATGTTTTCACTTCCGCAGCGGTCATTTCTTTCTCATAAATCTGGAAATCTGCTACTGTGCCCTGGAACTTCGGATCATTTCCTGTATAGAAAGACCAGCCCATGTAACCGTCTCTTGCATCACCGGCGGTCATCAGCTGCTGCAAGGTAAATGTGCCTGCATTTCCTTCACTGAGCGTTGTCTCTGCCTGCTTCACACCGTTTTTATAAAAGATAAACTTCCCGTTATCTTTGTATGTAATGGTAACATTCTGCCATTCGCCTACGGAAAGCGCTTCATTTCCGTTAATCACGGACTCATACTCCCAGCCGTTTCCGGTTCCGAGCTTGTCATCCGGGACACATCCGACACCACCGCGCATCACACTGCCCTGACCTGAGCTGCAGCATCCGGTAAAATACATATACCGCTTGTTCGAAGTTCCCAGACACCACATCCAGGATGCCGCAATATTCTTGTCAATCTTCACAAGCATATTAACGGTCACTTCTGTTGCATCTTTACTGATTGTTCCATCCGGAATATCTACATAGCCCCCTGTCATCTTCAGTACGTCGATTCCTTCTACCTTTGCGGTCTCCAGCGTTCCATTCATCTTTCCACTGTGTCCGTTTCCGGTAAGGTCCTTAAGCGTCTTGTCCTCATTCTGGGTCATATCCCAGTGCAGAACCATTTTGTCATCCGCAGCCTTTGCGATACTTCCCAAAGACCCCGGAAGAACTGTGACTGCTGCCATAGCAGCAACTGTAATACCTGCAACCAGAGATTTAATGAATCTCCGGTCATTTCCTTTCTTCTTCATAGAAACCTCCTACTCTTTTTCTTTCTATTATACTTAATATTGCAGGAAATGTAAAGAAAAAAAGCAAAAAACCCGTAAAACAGGTCATCTCTTTCCCATTTTACGAGTCCTTTTTATTTTCACTATATAATACCTTAAATCCGCCTTTTACACGATTCCCTGTGCAGTCATAGCGTCTACAACTTTCTCAAATCCGGCAATGTTAGCACCTGCAACATAGTTGCCTGCCATACCGTAACGTTTTGCAGCGTCATCTGCATTGTGGCAGATGTTAACCATGATGTCTTTCAGTTTTGCATCTACTTCTTCGAATGTCCAGCTCAGACGCTCGCTGTTCTGTGACATCTCAAGTGCAGAAGTTGCAACACCACCTGCGTTTGCAGCTTTACCAGGTCCAAATAATACGCCGTTCTCCTGTAAGTACTCAGTTGCTTCCATTGTAGTCGGCATATTCGCTCCTTCACATACTGCGATACATCCATTTGCAACAAGCTGTTTCGCATCTTCTAACAGAAGCTCATTCTGTGTTGCACATGGAAGAGCAAGGTCAACCTTTACAGACCATACGCCGCGTCCCTCATGATATTCAGAATTCGGACGATATTTTTTATATTCAGTAAGTCTTGCACGGTTTACTTCCTTGATTTCCTTCAGGGCAGCCACATCAATTCCTTCCGGATCATATACCCAGCCTGTGGAATCACTTGCTGTAACAACCTTTACGCCAAGCTGCTGTGCCTTCTGGATTGCGTAGATTGCAACATTACCGGAACCGGAAACTGCTGCTGTCTTTCCTGCAATATCATGACCGTTAATTTTCAGAAGCTCATCTGTGAAATAAAGAAGACCATAACCGGTAGCCTCTGTTCTTGCAAGAGAGCCGCCATAGCTTAATCCCTTACCTGTAAGTACTCCTTCATACACGCCGCGGATTCTCTTATACTGTCCGAACATGTAACCGATCTCTCTTGCGCCCGTTCCGATATCTCCGGCCGGAACGTCTGTATCAGCACCAATATATTTGCAAAGTTCTGTCATGAAACTCTGGCAGAATGCCATAATTTCTCTGTCTGATTTGCCCTTCGGGTCAAAGTCAGAACCACCTTTACCTCCGCCAATCGGAAGACCAGTCAGGGAATTCTTAAAGATCTGCTCAAATCCAAGGAACTTGATAATTCCAAGATTTACAGATGGGTGAAGACGTAAGCCTCCCTTGTATGGTCCAATCGCACTGTTAAACTGTACACGATAACCAGTGTTCACTTGAACCTGCCCCTTATCATCTACCCATGGCACACGGAATTTAAACTGTCTCTCCGGCTCTACCAGTCTCTCAAGCAGAGCGTCCTTGCGGAACTTCTCCTCATTTACTTCTACAACAACTCTCAATGACTCTAATACTTCTTTTACTGCCTGGTGGAATTCTGGCTCTGCAGGGTTCTTCGCCACTACTTTTTCCAGGACTTCATCAACATATGACATACCTTTTTACCTCCTAGCACATTTTTTCCTTAACTATTGTAAAGGATTTCCTCTTAGAACACAAGTCTTTTTTGAAATTTTTTTGTTCTTTTCTTGCAATAACACTGCAAATTTTCTCAAATTTCATTGATGAAAAACGTTTTTTATGAAACAGAGTGGATTCCAAGTTGCATTTCAACCAAGAAACCACTCTGTTTTCTGCCAGTCTTATCTGAAATATGCGACGCCGGATTCAAAAATCTTCATATCCTGCTCGCCGTAAATGTTCACAGCCACACTCCGGTCACGTCTTTCTGAATGAGCCATCTTGCCAAGCACACGACCATCCGGGCTTGTGATACCTTCAATTGCAAGATAAGAGCCATTTATATTCCACTCTTCATCCATTGTGATATTTCCTTCCGGATCACAGTACTGTGTTGCTACCTGTCCATTTTTAAACAGTTTCTCAAGCCACTCATCGTTCGCAACAAAACGTCCTTCCCCGTGGGAAGCCGGATTGGTATAGACGCCCCCGAGTTCTGCTCCTGCAAGCCACGGAGATTTATTTGTCACTACCTTCGTATAAACCATCTTAGAAATGTGACGGCCGATGGTGTTATAAGTCAGGGTCGGTGAATCTGCTGTCTGCCCGGTAACCGCACCGTTTGGAACAAGTCCGAGTTTTATCAGTGCCTGGAATCCGTTACAAATACCAAGCGCCAGTCCATCACGTTCATTCAAAAGCTTCTCAACTGCTTCTTTCATCTTCGCATTCTGGAATGCAGTCGCGAAGAATTTTGCAGAGCCGTCCGGCTCATCACCTGCACTGAATCCACCCGGGAACATAATAATCTGTGACCGTGCAATCGCATCCTCAAATACATTTACGGAATCCAAAATGTCAGATGCACTCATATTCCGGAATACTTTTACAATCGTCTTTGCGCCTGCACGCTCAAAGGCTTTCGCACTGTCATATTCACAGTTTGTTCCTGGGAATACCGGAATAAATACCGTTGGCTGTGCAATCTTATGGGTACAGATATGGATATCAGATGTATTATAAAGGCCGGTTTCAACCTTTGCATCCTGTCCCTCTGCACCGGAGTTCGTTGCAAATACCCTCTCCAGCGTACCGGTCCATGCTTCTTTTGCTTCCTCCAGAGTAATCTCTGTATTTGCATAGGCAAACTTTCCATTGTCTGTTACTTCACCGATCACCGTATAAGTAATGCCAAGCTCTCCCACTTTCTCTGCCGGAACCTCTGCGATGATGTCGCCAAATGCAGGTGCAAAAAGGTCTCTTGCATCTATATCGTGTTCAAGCTTTACACCCATTCCGTTACCAAATGCCATTTTACTTACTGCAGCGATAATTCCATGTCTGTCAAGTGCATAGGCAGATACAATCTTACCGCTGTGAATATCTTCTGTAAATTTCGCATACTGCTCCATTACCTTTGCATAAACCGGAATGTCATATTCATCTGTCTCAATCTGAAGCCATACCAGCTTATTTCCTGCTTTCTTAAGCTCCGGTGTAATAATATCTTTCTCCTTTGCAACGTCAACTGCAAAAGATACCAGTGTCGGCGGTACATCAATGTCTTCAAATGTACCGGACATACTATCCTTTCCTCCGATAGACGGCAGCCCAAATCCAAGCTGTGCATGATATGCACCAAGAAGTGCCGCAAACGGCTGGCTCCATCTGTGCGGGTCTTCTGTCATACGGCGGAAATATTCCTGGAAGGTAAAGCGGATCTTACTGTAATCACCGCCTGCTGCCACAATCTTTGCCACAGACTCTGTCACTGCATAAATTGCCCCGTGATACGGACTCCAGGTAGAAAGATAAGGATCAAATCCATAACTCATCATCGTCACCGTATCACAGTCTCCCGTAAGCACCGGAAGCTTTGCAACCATCGCCTGTGTCTCTGTCATCTGATATTTTCCGCCGTGCGGCATAAATACAGAGGCTGCCCCGATGGAGCCGTCAAACATTTCCACAAGCCCCTTCTGGGAGCATACATTCAGATCCTTCAAAACGGCAAGCCATTTTTCTCTTACATCTCCTACTTCAGCTCTTGTAAGAATCGTATCCTTTCGATTCGGAATATCCACTGCTACAGCCGCTTCCTGATGTGCCCCGTTTGTATCAAGGAAGGCACGGGAAAGATTCACGATTTCCCTTCCTCTCCAGGATAACACCAGTCTTGGTTCCTCTGTGACAACTGCTACCTTCGTTGCTTCCAGATTCTCCTCCGCTGCATAACCCATAAATTCCTCTACATCCTTCGGGTCAACCACAACTGCCATACGCTCCTGAGATTCGGAAATCGCAATTTCCGTCCCGTCAAGACCTGCATACTTTTTCGGCACTTTATCAAGGTCTACGGTCAGTCCATCAGCCAGCTCACCAATTGCAACGGATACGCCACCTGCGCCAAAGTCATTACATTTTTTAATTAATTTACTTACTTCTTCTCTTCTAAAGAGACGCTGGATCTTACGTTCTGTAGGCGGGTTTCCTTTCTGCACTTCCGCCCCGCAAGTCTTTGTAGACTCTTCTGTGTGCACCTTGGAAGATCCGGTCGCACCGCCGCATCCGTCACGTCCGGTACGTCCGCCGAGCAGAATAATAATATCTCCCGGGTCAGAAGTTTCACGGATAACCGCACGTCTCGGCGCTGCCCCAAGTACCGCTCCGATTTCCATACGCTTCGCAACATAATTCGGATGATAGATTTCCTTAACCGTTCCGGTGGCAAGACCAATCTGATTACCATAGGAGCTGTATCCATGAGCCGCCTCACGCACCAGCTTCTTCTGCGGAAGCTTGCCTTTCATTGTATCCTTTACGGCTCCCGTCGGGTCTGCGGCTCCCGTTACACGCATTGCCTGATAAACATAGGTACGGCCCGACAAAGGATCACGGATTGCTCCGCCAAGACAAGTTGCAGCTCCACCAAAAGGCTCAATCTCT